>NZ_JBSVWS010000043.1:0-35228 GCF_054071155.1 Pseudomonas sp. SDO5532_S415
ACGGACTGACAGTCAACATTGATGTCGCCTGACACTCCCTCTTCGCGAGCAGGCTCGCTCCCACAGGGACTGTGTGGACTTTTAGTTCAGGTCAATTTCGCCAGGCACGCCTCAAGAATGTCGAGGCCTTCTTCCAGCACAGTCGCCTCGGTCGTCAGCGGTGCCAGCAACCGAATGATGTGCCGCGATTTGCCGCTGGGCATCAGCAGTAACCCGGCTTCTCGCGCCAGCGCCAGCAGTTGCGTCAACTGCGCCGAAGCCGGTGTTCCATCGGCCTTTGCCAGCTCAATCCCGCGCATCGCGCCAACGCCGGTCAGGCGCCCGAGGTAGGGTGACAAGTTGCGATCACGCCAGGATTGGTAGCGGCTGACAATCGCTTCTTCCTGCTGCGTACCCCAGGCTTGCAGATGGGCATCGGTCATTTCGTCCAGGGTCGCCAGCGCGGCGGCACAGGCGATGGGGTTGCCGGAATAGGTGCCGCCCAGACCACCCTTGGGCAAGTTGTCGAGCAGCGACTTGCGCCCGACCACGGCACCCAGCGGCACGCCGCCGGCGATGCTTTTACCCAGCAGGATCAAGTCCGGTTCGAGGCCCAGTCGCGAGAACGCGAAGCGTTGGCCGGTACGGCCGAAACCGGACTGGATTTCATCGGCGATCAGCACAATGCCTTTCTCGTCGCACAAACGCCGCAGCGCCTGGCCGAACACTACGTCCATGGCCAGGAAACCCGCCTCACCCTGCACCGGTTCGACAATGAAGCAGGCCACGTCATCGATATCGATTTCGACGCTGAACAGGCGCTCCATGGCCTTGAGGGCTTCGGTGCAGGTCACGCCGTTGTCCTGGCTGGGAAAGGGCAGGTGATACACCGGTCCTGGCAACACACCGACTTTCTGCTTGTAGGGCGCGACTTTGCCGTTGAGATTGAGGGTGGCCAGGGTGCGACCGTGGAAGGCGCCATCGAAGGCAATGACCGCCGTGCGGCCGGTGGCGCCTCGGACGATCTTCAGCGCATTCTCGGCCGCTTCGGCACCGCTGTTGGTGAGCATGCCGCTGACCGGGTAGGTCACCGGCATGAACGCTGCCAGGCGATCCATGAGTTCGAGGTAGGGTGTATGGGGCGCGGCATTGAACGCGTAATGAGTCAGGCGGGTCGCTTGCTCGCGAATCGCCTCAACGATGCGCGGATGACAATGGCCCAGGTTCAGCACCCCGATGCCGCCGACAAAGTCGATGTAGCGTTTGCCATCAATGTCCCAGACCTCGGCGTTTTTGCCGTGGCTGAGCGTGACGGGGTGAACGATGTTGATCGACTGACTGATGGTTTCGCTGCTCATGGATGACCGGCTCGGAAGTGGGAGGACTTCTTTTTATCTAAGCCGTGAGCGCAGGTACCGGGCAAACGAAATAAAGTCGCCGGGTCAATCTTAAAAGTCGGGATATGTGGTTAAAACCTGCATCTCTAGCCTGTGGGAGCGAGCCTGCTCGCGATGGTCGTCAACGATAACGCTGGCTACCTGGAACCCCGCGGTGTTCTTGCGTCCATCGCGAGCAGGCTCGCTCCCACAGGGTCCAGTTCAGGTTCAAAGCCGGGTTTGATTCAGCGGCGAGTCAGGGGTTGCTGCGAGAATTTCACACCGGCCAGACCGTGGGCCATCAGCGCACGGATATTACCGTGATCGCTGCCTTCAGGCGTCGCCAGCACCGAGCGGTAATGCTCGCCGAACGCCAGCAGGGCTTCGTCATCGCTCAGGCCTTCGAGCAGCGCCAGGCCCAGGGTCTTGCACGAACCTTCGTTCTGCCCTGCAGCGTTTTCCACGCCGCCATTGTTGAAAGCCTGGGGCTGGTAGTCGTAACCGGCGGCAATGAATGCCAGGGTATCGGCGAAGGCGTGTTCGCCGCTGTTGAGGCTGGCGCGCAGGGTGTTCAAATCATTCATGGGTTTTTCCTTTGGCGAACGCCGCTTGCTGGTCGGCGCTGGCTTCTTGCTGATATTGGGCTTTCCACTCGGCGTACGGCATGCCGTAAACCACTTCGCGGGCTTCGTCGAGGCTGACCTCGATCTGACGTTCGTCGGCGGCCGCCTTGTACCACTTGGACAGGCAGTTGCGGCAGAAACCCGAAAGGTTCATCAGGTCGATGTTCTGCACATCCTTGCGGCTGTCCAGATGGGCCACCAGCCGGCGAAAAGCGGCGGCTTCAAGTTCCAGGCGTTGTTGATCGTTCATGTGAGGTCTCTTGCACGCTATGAGGCAAAGTCGTTGTAAGGAAGGTTACAAAGGCGCGGGGTCGGCGTCGGTGAAGATGTTCACCGAGTTGCGTTCGGCAGTCCGGATGAACGACTGCGTCATCATTGCGATGTCTTGAATGATGAACAACTTTTTGTCCGGGTTGTTCAGCAGGTCGGTGGAAAGATTATTCCCTTCTTGCTCGCCGGGCCATATGCACCAGATGGATAGAATCTTTTCTCCGGTTTTTTTGATGGTGGCGGGCTCATAGTTGATTTTGTAACCCACCGATTCGGCGCCACCGAAGGTGTACTGGAAAATGTCCTTGATGGTGTCTACCGATTCGGTGGTTTTCAGGTAGTAGGCCACGATGATGCGTTCGACGTTGAAGCCGATCCACATTTTAGTCTGGATGTTTTCGTTTTTGAGCGTGTAGTTGGCCCCAAAGATATTGTTGATTGCGGAGACTGTTACGGTCAGTTTCTGTCCGTGTGAGTCCTCGATATGCCCCAGGGTCGCCGGCATATTTCTCAACAATACGTGTTGTGTCTTGGTGGTCAGGTAATCCAGGTTGGCTTCACGCTCGCCAAAGACCAGTATCAGTGCAATGACCAGCCCTGTGCCGGCCGTATGTGCCACTGACAGGGACAGCAGGATCCAGTCGCTATGATCGGGAACGCCTACAAAGGCAAGAGATACATAAAGTGCTGCCACCAGCAGGATCGACAATGCCGTGATCAGAGACCACTTTATTTTTCGTGGTAGATAGATCAGTTTTTTCGAGTCAATCATTCACGATCCCTTTCTTGATGTGACGCCCGCCATTGATGACGACGCTGCTTCCAGTGCTGTAGTTGGTGTTGAGCAAGAACATGACGGCGTCGATCAAGGGTTGTGCGCCGGGTTCGAATTCGAGAAGGGCTTTCTTCAGGGTTCGCTGGGAGTATTCCGGCGTGCTGTCGTCCTTGAGCATGAGCAAGCCGGGAAGGATGGCGTTCACTCTGATGCCGGGGGCGTATTTCTCAGCAAAGGACAGCACCATGTTCTGCAGTGCGGATTTGGTGGCGGCATAGCCAATATGGTTCTTGCTGCCCCTCGAAGACGTCTCGTCGCAGATATGGATGATGTCGGATCGTTCCAGTCGCTGCAGATGCTCTCCCAGTTCAAGGTTCAAATGGTAGGGCGCTTCGACATGGAGTTTGAACATGGTGTTCAGGTTCTCCAGGCCATCGTCGAGCCACAGTGAGGCGTTGTGGATCACTGCACGTAAACTGTCGAAGTTAGTCTTGATATAGGCGATCAGCGCCTCGCGATCGCTCTGCAGTTCAAGGTTTGCCTGGAATGGCAACATGTTCGGATGGGGTGTCGCCAGGCTGGTGGAGCGACTGACGCAGATGACAGTGTGGCCACTCTCGGCCAGTGTAGTGGCAAGTTGGAGACCGACGCGCTTGCTGGTACCGGTGACAAGGATTGGACTATTCATAACTCTGCGATCAGCTTCAGTAGGTCTATGCACGGGCTAAGTTCGTGCAGCATAACTGAAGTTTTCCCGCTCGCGGGGAGCATCTCCCGCCCGTAGCGATCCTTTGCTATCAGGCGAGAACGACGGTGCCGTCAGTGATCGCTGACCGTTTCAGCAGTCAAGGAAGGCGCCGGCGCATTTTTGTGCAGCCAGCCTGCCAGCACACGGGTCGATAGCGGAATAAAGAAGTAGACCATCAACGGCGTCAGGCACAGGGTGCTGATGAATACCCGGCTCAGCAGGCCCATTTCGCTGAGCAACGGCCCCAGCACAAAGTTGAACAGCAGTGAAACCGGAAAGAACGCCAGCCAGATCGCCACCGCCTGCTTCCAGCGGGGCGGGCGTTGGCCGGCAGCGCCGAACCAGCCTTCGATGCCACTGACCCGATGTTCCGTCGGGTGGGCGAACAAGTCACTGCCGCGTGCCAGCCACGCGGTGCGTGAGGCGGAATGCTCCCAAGTGTGCAGGGTCTGCTCGTCGGCGAAGCGGAAGATGATCTGGAATTCGTCATCGTCGGGTGGCGGAGCGAGTACGCCGGAGCCGAGATAACCGGGGAAGTCGGTGGCCAGTTGTTCGCCTTCGCGCAACCAGGCGATCAGGTCCTGATAACGCCCATCGGCGACACGGCGCGCAACCATCAGCGTGACGGGGGAGGTAGACATCATGTATCTCCGTAAACGAATGCGTCGCTCCGGGTAGGAGTTTCGCCAGGCGCAGCGCCGGGGTGGTGGGCTGCGTCTTGGGACGAGCAAGGATTATTCCTGATTCTATTCGCGACGTCTGTGGCCATCGTAACAATCAATGTCTTGAACCATGACGGGGCGGCGGGGGTACAATGGGATCCAAACAAAAACACGGACGTAAAACCGCTGATGCCTGTCCTGACTGACGTTGCTCCCGGTGAGTTGCCTACGCTCTCTCTTGAGCGGGAAGAACTCTTCCCCATTCGCGAGGTGGCGCGGTTGACCGGAATCAACCCGGTTACGCTTCGTGCCTGGGAGCGGCGTTACGGCCTGATCGTGCCCACTCGCACCGAAAGCGGGCATCGCCTCTACTCCATGGCCGATATAGAGCGCGTGCGTAGCATTCTCGACTGGATCGAGCGTGGCGTCGCGGTCAGCAAGATCGGCAAGATCCTGGCCAAGGCGGCGCCGTTCGAGGCGTTGTCGCACATCATCCCCAACGACCTCGTACAAGCCGATTACGCGCAATGGCAGCAGCAGGTCCAGGCTGCGGTGAGTGCTTTCGACGACGTTCAGCTGGAGCAGGTCTACGGGCAGATTTTTTCCACTTACTCCCAGCCGGTGGTGTTTCAGGACATCCTGGTCCCGCTCTGGAAGCAATTGTTGCAACGCCAGGACTCGTTCGGTCGGACCAGCGAGTGGCTGTTCCTGGACGGTTTTTTGCGGTCACGGGTTTTGCAGCGCTTGCTGTTGATCCGTGACAAGCAACCCCGGCGAGTCATCGTCAGCGCCCTGGCCGGCCAGTGCCGGGAACTGGAGTTACTGATTGCCGCACTGTTCCTGAGCAGCGGGCAAACCGGTGTGCGCGTGTTGACCATCGGTCAGCCATTCGACGAGTTAACGCTGATCTGCGAAAGGATCAAACCCCAGGCACTGGTGCTGTTTTCCAATCACGTACCGACTCCCGATTTGCCTCGACGCTTGAATCGCCTGGCGATGAGTCTGGATTGTCCGGTGCTGCTGGCCGGTGATGCGTCCGATCTGGCTCAGGAAAGTCTGGCCGGGTCGTCGATCGGTTGCCTGGGGAACGAAGGCCTGGTGATGCGCCAGCGACTGAAACAGTTTCTGGCGGGTAACCTGGATACTTGAACTCAGAGATGCAGGGCGGGATGGGTCAAGCGATGCTGTTGCAGGATGTATTGGCGCAGGCGTTCGGTTTCATCCGTGTCATCCTGGCTCAACTGGTAGGCATAGAAGCCGTTCTCGGTTTCCTTCTCAAGCGTGCCGCGCAAGGCGATCCGCTCGTAGCCTGACGGGCTGAACCACAAGGCGAAATGCTTCGGTGCCTTGGTCTTGTTGCGAACCTCCAGCAAAATCCCTTTGAACGACACTTCGTGCACCCACATCGTGCCAGGCTGACCCTTGGCGTTTTCCAGCGCCACCGGTTCTTCCAGTACCAATCGCCATGGCCGGACCAGTGGCCCGTCCTCGTAGATACTCGGCACACCCAGACGCAGATGCAGCGCATGAAATTCGTCTTCCACCAGATGCAGTGGAAAGGTCATTTGCTGGTTTTCGAAATTGGCGTGAATAGTGACTTGCTCATGGGCGGCAAGGCGCGTGAGCAAGTCACGGATTTGCGAACCACCGTTGACGAGCAGGCTCGACGTCGCGTCCCGCACATTGAGTTGCGGGTTATGTTGCATTGTCTGGATGAAATCCAGCTCGTCCTGGGTCAGGAGCGCGTCGCGTTGCATGGCTAGCTCGAAAGAAATATTTACAAAGTCATTGGTGATTGTAGTAAATGACAACTAATTCGCTGATTTGTTTGTGCCGTTCGTCGCCTTGAGTGCGGCAAGCTCGGCCTGGACTTCAGCCAATTGCGCTTCAAGCTGCGCCACCCGCTGCTGTGCCTTGACCTGTACGGTCACGTCTTTCTGTACGCCGATGAAATAAACCTGTCCGTCGTTCGGGTTTTTCACCGTCGAAACGGACAGCTCATTCCAGAACGGTGTGCCGTCCTTGCGATAGTTGCGCAGGATTTCCCGACACGATCCCTCGCTGTTCAACGCGTCACGAATCTTCGGTAGCGCATCCTGATCACGGTCACCGGATTGCAGGAAACGGCAATCCTGGTAGAGGATTTCTTCGCTGCTATAACCGGTCAGGCGTTCGAACGCCGGGTTGACGTAAATCAGGATCTTGTCCTGATCGCCTTCCTTTTCGGCAATCACGATACCGTCGTTGGAGGCGTTGATCGCCAGTTGCAGCAGTTTTGCGTTGATCATCAGTCAAACCCTTCCTTGTTGGTTTTCAGGGAGCGTTCTCAATTGAGAACACCTCTTAAGCATTCTAAAAGAACAATCCAGGCCGTGCTGTTAATATCCCGGTCTTTTACTCAGCTTCAGGATCAGATTGATGAAAGTCGCCATCATTTCCGGCTCGGTGTACGGCACGGCTGAAGAAGTCGCCCGGCATGCCGCCGGCATTTTGAAAGCCGCCGGTTTCGAAACCTGGCACAACCCGCGTGCAAGCCTGGCCGATGTCCAGGCCTTTGGCCCCGAAGCCTTCCTGGCCGTGACCTCGACCACCGGCATGGGCGAGTTGCCGGATAACCTGCAGCCACTGTATTTCGCCATTCGTGACCAGCTGCCTGCGGCATGGCGTGGTTTACCGGGGGCGGTGATCGGTCTGGGCGATGCGAGTTATGGCGATACGTTCTGCGGCGGTGGCGAGTTGATGCGAGAGTTGTTCGGTGAACTGGGCATCCGTGAAGTCCTGCCGATGCTGCGCCTGGACGCCAGTGAAAGCGTGACCCCGGAAGCGGACGCCGAGCCCTGGCTGGCGGAATTGGTGGGCGCTCTGCGCGGCTGATCGACTCCGCCTGACGTTCCTGCCAGGGGTTCGTCATGGTTCTGACGGGGCTGCGCAAAGCACGCCCCGCACCTTCTCTGGCGACGGCCATTTGACATGGATCCAAACTTCCTGACCTGCTGACTCGTACGGCCATCAAGCTGGCTGCCAACGCAACTACACGAACCCCAAGCGCTGACTAGACTCGGTAGTCATTGGAAACACTCCATAATAAAAACCGAGGTTCCTGACCGTGAGCGTAACCCCCCTCCAATCGCACCAGAGTGTCAAAGACCTGGTCAGCCCGGCCGAATGGCAGACCCGTGTCGACCTCGCGGCCTGTTATCGCCTGGTGGCCCAGCATGGCTGGGACGATCTGATTTTCACCCACATTTCCGCCAAGGTTCCGGGCACTGAAGATTTTCTCATCAACCCGTTCGGGCTGATGTTTCATGAAATCACCGCGTCGAGCCTGGTCAAGGTTGATCAGGCCGGCAACAAACTGATGGACAGCCCCTACGAGATCAACCCGGCCGGGTACACCATCCACAGTGCGGTGCATGAAGTCCGTCACGATGTCGTCTGCGTACTGCACACCCACACGGCGTCCGGTGTTGCGGTGTCAGCGCAGAAACAGGGTGTGTTGCCGATCAGCCAGCAGTCGCTGTTCGTCCTTTCGAGTCTGGCGTATCACGCTTACGAAGGTGTTGCGCTTAACCACGAGGAAAAGGCTCGCCTGCAAGCCGACCTTGGCGAAAACAATTTCCTGATGCTGCACAACCATGGCCTGCTGACCTGCGGCAGCAGCATCGCCGACACCTTCCTGATGATGTTCACCTTCCAGCGCGCCTGCGATATCCAGGTCATGGCGCAGACCGGCGGCGCGGAGCTGATCGCCATCGAACCGCAGATTCTGGCGGGCGCCAAGGCGATGATCGCCGGCGTTACCAAAAGTGCTCAAGGCATGGGTGGCGCGCTGGCCTGGCCAGCGCTGCTGCGCAAACTCGATAAACAAGACCCGGGTTATAAACTCTAATGGCCCTCGCCGAGATCCCGCTGTGTATCTGGCGCAAGCGCGGCCAGTCATTTGTGTTCCGTGGCCAGACCATCCGTTACTGGACGGCCGGGCAGGGTGAACCGCTGCTGCTCATTCATGGCTTCCCGAGCGCCAGTTGGGACTGGCACTACCTGTGGCAGCCGCTGACCCAGCGTTATCGTGTGATCGCCTGCGACATGCTCGGTTTCGGCGACTCGGCCAAACCGGTGAACCACGAATACAGCCTGCTGGAACAGGCCGATCTGCAACAGGCGCTGCTGGATCATCTGAATATCGGGCAACCGGTGCACTTGCTGGCCCATGACTACGGCGACAGCGTGGCCCAGGAGCTGCTCGCCCGGCATTACGAGTCGCTGATCAATATCGCAAGCTGTGTGTTCCTCAATGGCGGGTTGTTTCCGGAAACCCATCGTCCGGTCCTGATGCAAAAACTGCTGCTCAGTCCCCTGGGCTGGATGATCGGCCGCGCGTTCAGTCGTGATGGGCTGGTGAAGAGTTTTCGCAAGATCTTCGGTCCACACACCCGTCCCAGCGAAAGCGAGATGGATGATTTCTGGAGCCTGATCGAAAACAATCACGGCCCGCGCATCATGCATAAATTGATCGCCTACATTCCCGAGCGACGCGTACAGCGCGAGCGCTGGGTCGGCGCGATGCAGCGCGGCGAAGTGCCGCTGCGGGTGATCGATGGCGAGGTCGACCCGATCTCCGGCGCGCACATGGTCGCGCGTTACCGGGAGCTGATCCCCGACGCCGATGCGGTGTTGTTGAGCGACATCGGGCATTACCCGCAGATTGAAGCGCCGTGCCAGGTGCTTAAACACTACCTGGCGTTTCGCGACCAACTGATATCGCCGCTCAAGATGGCCTGTTCCTGATTAAGCAGGTGTTTATCTGTGGCGAGGGGATCACTGTGGCGAGGGGATTTATCCCCGTTGGGCTGCGAAGCGGCCCCCAAACCATGCAATGAGGTGTGTCAGATAAAAAGCGGTTTACAGGTTTTACGACTGCTGCGCAGCCGAGCGGGGATGAATCCCCTCGCCACAGGTTTTGTGCCTGCCCCTCACACCTTCCATCATCCCCCAACCTTATCGCACACCATTCAGCCTCCCCCCTGTTCATTGTGACCCGCAGCGCCGTGCCTGAAACTCCCAGGCAATGTCCCTGGCCTGCTGGAGTTCCCCATGAATGAGTCTGTGCGCTTCGAAGATAAAGTCGTGATCATCACCGGTGCAGGTGGCGGCCTGGGACGGGCGCATGCGCTGTTGTTCGCCAAACAGGGCGCCAAAGTGCTGGTCAACGACCTGGGCGGCTCAACGCAAGGCGAAGGTGCCAACGCTTCGGCGGCAGATCGCGTGGTCGCGGAAATCCGCGAAGCCGGCGGCACCGCCGTGGCCAACCACGACTCGGTCACCGACGGCGACAAGCTTGTCCAGCATGCCCTCGACGCTTTCGGTCGCGTCGATGTCGTGGTCAACAACGCCGGGATCCTGCGCGACAAGACCTTCCACAAAATGGACGATGCCGACTGGGACCTTGTTTACCGCGTTCACGTCGAAGGCGCCTACAAAGTCACCCGCGCCGCCTGGCCACACATGCGCGAGCAAAGCTACGGCCGGGTGATCTTCACCGCGTCCACGTCGGGCATCTACGGCAACTTCGGCCAGTCCAACTACGGCATGGCCAAACTCGGCCTCTACGGCCTGACCCGTACCCTGGCCATCGAAGGCCGCAAGAACAACATCCTGGTCAACGCCATCGCCCCCACCGGCGGCACCCGCATGACCGAAGGCCTGATCCCGCCGCAAGTATTCGAACAACTCAAACCGGAACTGGTCAGCCCGCTGGTGGTGTACCTGGCCAGCGAAAACTGCCAGGAAACCTCAGGCCTGTTCGAAGTCGGTGGCGGCTGGATGGGCAAGGTCCGCTGGGAACGCAGCCTCGGCGCCGGCTTCGACCCACGGGTAGGTTTCTCCCCGGAAGACGTGGCCGCGCATTGGCAGCAGATCTGTGATTTCGAGGGCGCGGCGCATCCGAAGGACAATATTGAGGCGCTGAAGGAAATGATGGGGAATTTGCAGAAGTATTCGTTGTAACACCAGGCTCCGGAAGCCGCAGGGACGCGGCTTGGAGCTATTTTAATGTCAGGTGTTTTTTTTGTCGGTGACGAACCGTGGGGCTGACCAATTCGGACCTTTGGTTGCAACCGCTCCGACGCCGAAAAACCCAAAGAACGTAGTGCCAAACCGATGGGCTGCAGCGGCTTGGCGTTCATTTAGTTACTCAACTTTGAAACCTGGTTTGCCGTTAGCGGCTCGCCAGGATTTAATAGCTTTCAATACACCTTCTGGGCTGTCTTCAACTCCGTCTTCCGGGTAGTACAAAATGCCCGTTCCGTTTGGGTGTTCCGAGGTGGATACAATATTCTCGACAATGGCGTCGTGTTCTTCCTCTGATGAATAATCGCCTTCGACTAGTCGATTGATGAGGTTGATATATTCGGCTTCAGTGTATTCTTCGAATTTGCTCTTGAAGTTCATTTAAAGACTTCCGTTTTTTGAGTGGGTCGCGATGTGCTGCTTCGGGGTCAGCACACGAAGATTGTCTACGTCATAGACTGATCCGCCTTCGCTGATTGGTATAATGTGATGAATCTCAAGTTTTTTCCTCCCGCCTACCTGTTCTGAAGGATGAGCGCTTGGTGATAAACCATTTTTAATATCAAACTTGTTGAATAATGTGAATTGTTCAACCAAAACATCGTCATTCGCGACCGTTTTCCAAAACTCTCTGCGAAACGCGTTGAAGCTTGCAAATTCTCTTCCGCGAAGTTTATCTGCAATTTGAGCAGGTATCGGTGCACCTTCCGCCGTCGCGGCTCCCCCCATCCAATTTCCAGATACTGATTGTCCTGCACCGCTGGTGACGCCAGGCTCATTCCGCCTATCCCTGAACACCACATACTGAGGCGGAATTCCCGAATCGATCGGGAATACGTAGATGACATCCTCAAAGCTATAGAGATCCAGCTCCGGATTTGGATCGATCCTTCCTTCGAGAGCGGTTGCGGTAGCGCCGGTGTAGGGGACAACGTCCGGTTCGGTCACCGGAAGAACCGTGGATGCGTTGCCGGGCCTGACAATTGGCGTCCATGTCATGCCGGGGGATTGGGCGTGCGGACTCTCGGTTCTGTAGACGTTCAGAACTGGATCGTAGGTGGCCAAACGCACCGGTACTTTGCGAGGTAGCATTGTGCTGTTCGTGGCAGCTACGGAAAACTCTGTGGTGTTACCCACAGTCCGGGAGCCGATCGCGACCGGCAGTTCGATTTCCCCGTTGGCCTGGGCGATAGCATGGAGTTCATTGGCGTCATACGTCGCGAGGTCCGAGAGCGGGACGCTCAAGGCGTACGGTTCTTTGTTCTCCCGTAGCGCGTAGTAAACCAGCGCTGCAACACCAACAACGATCACCACGCCTGACGCTGTCCCAACAGTGGTTGCCAACGCTGTGGTTGCTGCGGCGGCTGCCGATTGCAGGGCCGTCCTGATCGCAAGGGTTGTCGCTGCATCGACCGCCAGCGCTCCAGCTGCAACGGTGAACACCGGACCATTTGCCGCCGCCGCGCCCGATACGGGAAACGAACGAATGCCTTTGGCGGCATTCAACGCCTCCATCGCCTCGCGGAGCGCTTGTTCCTCCGCTTGCCGTTGGTTTTCGAGGCGCAGTTGCTCGGCTTGTCGTTGAACCTCGGCCTCGGCTTCGAGGCGAGCTCGTTCAGCAGCGATGTACTGTGCGGCTACCTCAGACGCAATTCGGGTCTGTTCGGCGGCGACACGTTGTGCTTCCTGCTCCGCTGCCAATCGCGCTTGTTCAGCCGCCTGTAAGACACTAAGGGTCTGCTGCAGATCAAGAGATCGCTGATTAAGCGAATGGAGGGTTTGCGAGAGTAATCTGACGTCGACAGCCGCTCTGAGTGATTGATTCAAAGCCTGCATGGCAATGCCGTTCGGTCCCGGCCACTTTTCCATTGTCGTGGCTTTTTTCATGAATTCATTGATGTGCCGGTTAAAAGGATCTCCTCCATAAAACGCATTGGCGGTCGCTGTTTTACTATGGTGTTCGGCTGCTTTTCGTTGCCAGAGCGTATTTAAAACTCCCAACTCACGGACGATTGACTGTACTGGCGTAACTGGATCGACAGGACCTTCAGATCTAACCGCTGCTAGTTCGGCTTCGATGGTGTTCGGTAGTTCGTTGGATCGGATCTGAAGTTCTTGTTCCAATACCTTGGTTGTGCGTTGGACGGTTAACAAATTTTGACCGTAGGTCCCCCCGGCACCGTAGCCGAATGGCCCTCCCGTGAGGTCGTTTCGCCCGTGAGGTGGGAGAACCATGTGGTCGGGTGCAATGCCGACTGTGTGAACGGGCTCATCAATTTCGAGAAAACCAGGCTTTGATGTGTTTGGACGCGGTGGTCCAGGTGGTTTTTGCATATTCATATCCTTGTGAATTTGCACACTGTTTGATATGTGGCCTTTGTTGGTGTGCTTGTGCAACCAACTGTTTCGTTGTGCCATTCAAAGTTACAGCGAAATTAAAAGTAATGAGTCTGAGAAGTGCGTGGGCATTTACATAGGGGGTTGAGAGTCATTTCGATAAAACGGAAATTCAGGCGAAATAATCTTCTGCGTAAAAAGATATTTCTTATGCAGTTACAGGAAGTGTCTTGTAGGACCTTTTTTAAATATCAGGTGAAGCAGGCTGGCGCCACAAAACCCCCGCCCATAAAAAAGGCCGCTGCAAACGCAGCGGCCAAAGCAAGACGTTGGATCCAGGAGCTACAAATCAACGTCGGTGTACACGGGGCGATGACTCGAAACCTTCAAGTCATCTGAGATCTGTCGCAATAGCGTAGACGAATTACACGCTTTTGCTTCGCGCTTTCAGGCTGTTTACCGTGAAAGCCTGATCAGAATAAGTCTTTGCCGACAAAGGAAAAATAGCGATTCCGGACATGCACTGTTACGGGGCGCGCAACAGTTGAGTGTTCTACCCGGCATCGATATCCCCTGGCGTATGCATGTGGCTGATGGCGTCCCATCCAGCCGATCCATGCTCCGCGCAATACCGCGTCCCATGCAGCCAGTCATCCTTTGGAGGTACACCACGAATACCTCCTTGGTGCGCTTATCGACCCCGGCAGGCGGCAGTAGGGTGAGGCCTTCTGTCACTCACCGGGGAAGACGCATGACAAAAACAACAATGCGCGCCATCTTCACACCGCAGGCGCTGGCCGCTGCGGTTGCCTTGGGTTGCTGTGCCCAGGCGCAGGCTGTTTCTTTCAACATCGGGGAAATCGAGGGGACGTTCGACTCTTCGTTGTCGGTCGGTGCAAGTTGGGGCATGCGCGATGCCGACGATGCGTTGGTGGGCACCGTCAACGGTGGCAGCGGGCAGGCTTCGACCGGTGACGACGGGCGTCAGAACTTTGGAAAGGGCGAAACCTTCTCGAAGATTTTCAAGGGCATTCACGACCTCGAACTGAAGTATGGCGACACCGGTGTATTTGTCCGTGGCAAGTACTGGTACGACTTCGAGCTGAAGGACGAAGACCGGCCGTTCAAGCCGATCAGTGATCACAATCGCAAGGAGGGCGCCAAGTCTTCCGGTGGGCAAATCCTCGATGCGTTCGTCTATCACAACTACTCCATCGGCGAACTGCCGGGCACGGTGCGTGCGGGCAAGCAGGTGGTCAGTTGGGGCGAAAGTACCTTCATCGGCAACTCGATCAACAGCATCAACCCGGTCGACGTGTCCGCGTTTCGCCGTCCCGGTGCCGAGATCAAGGAAGGTCTGATTCCGGTCAACATGCTGTTCGCGTCACAGGGCCTGACGGACAAGCTGACGGTCGAAGGCTTCTATCAACTGGAGTGGGACCAGACTGTCGTCGACAACTGCGGCACCTTCTTCGGCGTCGATGTGGTGGCGGATGGGTGCGACAAGGGCTACACCGTCGCCAGCCCGGCCATTGCGCCGTTGCAGCCGATTGCCGCGGCCTTTGGCCAGGGCTTTGAGGTCACCAAGGAGGGGGTGGTCGTTCCTCGCGGTCAGGACCGCGATGCCCGGGATTCGGGGCAATGGGGTACGGCGCTGCGCTGGTTGGGGGATGACACCGAGTACGGTCTGTACTTCATGAACTACCACAGCCGCACACCGAACGTCGGCACGACCACGGCAGGCTTCTCTACGCTGGCGAGCATTCCCGGGATCGTCGCGGCTGCCAACCGTATCGCGCCCGGCAGCGGTTCTGGCCTGGCGCAAAGCGTGATGCTCGGGCGCGGTCAGTACTACCTCGAGTACCCGGAAGACATTCGCCTCTACGGCGCGAGTTTCTCCACCACCTTGCCCACCGGCACGGCGTGGACCGGCGAGATCAGCTATCGCCCCAACGCACCGGTGCAGGTCAACACCAACGACCTGACCCTGGCGATGCTCAACCCGATTGCCGGCGGCGCCGCTTCACCGATCGCCACCACCCCTGGCGCCGACAACAAAGGCTATCGGCGCAAGGAAGTGACGCAGATCCAGAGCACCCTGACGCACTTTGTCGATCAGATCGCGGGCGCGGATCGCCTGACACTGGTAGGCGAAGCGGCGGTGGTGCATGTCGGTGGCCTGGAGGCCCGGAGCAAGCTGCGTTATGGCCGCGACTCGGTGTACGGCCAGTATGGTTTCGGCGGCGATACCGATGGTTTCGTGACCTCGACTTCGTGGGGTTATCGCGCCCGGGCGATCCTCGATTACAACAACGTAATCGCCGGGATCAACTTCCGGCCCAACCTGTCGTGGTCCCACGACGTCGCCGGGTACGGCCCCAACGGGCTGTTCAACGAAGGTGCCAAGGCCGTCAGCCTCGGCGTCGATGCGGACTACCGCAACACCTACACCGCAAGCCTCAGTTACACCGACTTCTTCGGTGGTGACTACAACGTGCTCGAAGACCGCGACTTCGTGGCATTGAGCTTTGGCGTGAACTTCTGATCTGTCTGAGAAGGATGATTTCCATGCGCAAGATGATTCTGCAATTCGGCACCGTCCTGGCCCTGAGTCTGCTGGCCGTCAACGTGATGGCAGCGGTGTCACCGGAGGAAGCGAACAAACTGGGCACCAGCCTCACACCGCTGGGTGCCGAGAAGGCCGGCAACGCCGACGGCTCGATCCCGCCGTGGACCGGTGGCATCCCGAAAAACGCCGGCGCGGTGGACAGCAAGGGCTTCCTGGCTGATCCGTTCGCCAATGAAAAACCACTGTTCATCATCACGGCGGCAACGGTGGACAAGTACAAGGACAAGCTCTCGGACGGGCAGATCGCGATGTTCAAGCGCTACCCCGAGACTTACAGGATTCCGGTTTATCCGAGCCACCGCACCGCGGCGCTGCCGCCGGAAATCTACGAGTCGGCCAAGCGCAGCGCGTTGAATGTCATTCCGACCAACGACGGTAACGGCCTGGCCAACTTCACCGGCAATCGTTACTACGCCTTTCCGATTCCGAAGAACGGCGTTGAAGTGATCTGGAACCACGTCACCCGTTATCACGGCGGCAATCTGCGTCGCACCATTACCCAGGCAACGCCACAGTCCAATGGCGATTTTACCGTCATCCGCTTCAAGGACGAGGTGGCCGTGCCGTCGTTGCTGGGGGATCTGAAACCGGGCAACGATGACAACGTGCTCAACTATTTCAAACAGGAGGTGACGGCACCGGCGCGGCTGGCGGGCAACGTGCTGCTGGTTCACGAGACCCTCGACCAGGTCACGGAACCGCGCAAGGCCTGGATCTACAACGCCGGCCAGCGGCGTGTGCGGCGTGCACCGCAAGTGGCCTATGACGGCGTGGGCACTTCGTCCGACGGCCTGCGCACCACCGACAACTTCGACATGTTTTCCGGTGCGCCAGACCGCTACGACTGGAAGCTGATCGGCAAGAAAGAAATGTACATCCCGTACAACAGCTACAAGCTTGATTCGCCGAACCTGAAATACACCGATGTGATCAAGGCCGGCCATATCAACCAGGACCTGACCCGCTATGAATTGCACCGGGTCTGGGAGGTCGTCGCGACGGTCAAGCCCAACGAGCGGCATGTGTACGCCAAGCGTCACATGTACCTCGACGAAGACACCTGGCAGGTGGCGCTGGCCGACCACTATGACGGTCGTGGTCAGCTCTGGCGTGTGGCCGAAGGGCATGCGCAGTTCTACTACGATCATCAGGTGCCGGCCTATACGGTCGAGGCACTGTATGACCTGATTGCCGGTCGCTACATCGCGCTGGGGATGAAAAACGAAGAGAAGCGCAGCTTCGAATTCAACATCGCGGCCAAAGCCGGGGACTACACGCCGGCAGCCCTGCGGAGCACGGGTGTGAGGTAATCGTCCTACAGGCTCCTACACAAAAAGGTGACCTCGCGGTCACCTTTTTTATGGCTGCAAATCAACCTGCTGAATACTTCTTCAACAAGCGCTCGGGAGGGGGCTAGGGTGGCGCCACAACTATAAAAAGGCGCACCACTATGACTGCCATGACGACGTGTCTGGACCGTCCTGGACTTCTGCCTCGTTTGTGTTCCCATCACCTGTCCCGCGAACGCTTGGTCGAGCCATTGCTGGCCTCCACGGCACGGGTGAAATTGCTCTGTGCACCGGCGGGCAGCGGCAAGAGTGCGCTGCTTACCGAATGCCTGTTGCGGGCGTCGGGACATTGTCGGGTGTATTGGTTGCCGTTGGCGGGCGAGTCGTTGAGTGTTGCCGATTTCCGGCAGCGGCTGGCGCATGCGCTGGGACTGGCTGCGTCGGATGAGATTGCATTGCTGGAGCACCTGGCCCGGTTGCAAACGCCGACCTGGCTGTTTATCGATGATTATTGCCGCGCCCCCAATCCTGAGCTCGATCGCCTGCTTGACCGTTTACTGGCTGTGAGAAGCCCGTCATTGAGTTGGTGGCTGGGTTCGCGTCGACGGCCATCCTGCAACTGGCCACGCTTGTTGCTCGATGATGAGTTGTACGAGTACGACGGGCAGGCACTGGCGTTTACCGAGCAAGACGTCGAACAGTTGCTCGTCCACGTAGAGCCGTCACGGGCGAGCAGCGTTGCCAGAAGAATCATCCAGCGCAGCGGCGGTTGGTGTGCCGGCGTGCGCATTGCCCTGCTCGACGGCTGTCAGTGGGCCGCCGGGCAGGACAAGCAGGAACGCTCGGCGACGCTGCTCGATTACTTGCAACACGAACTGTTCAACACGCTGCCTCCGGAGCTGGTTGAGGCCTGGCAGGTGCTGGCCCATTTGCCGCGATTCAATGCCGGACTGTGCGAGCATCTGTTCGGTGCGGGTGAAGGCGCAAAGGGGTTGCAGACCTTGCAGGACATGGGGTGCTTCATCGAGCCTTGGGAAGACTCCGCCGACTGGTTGCGCGTCTTCGTGCCACTGGCCCGGGCCATGCGTGAGGAGCAGGGTTCGGCCGGTCGCTCGTGGCATCGGCGCGCATGCCAGTGGTTCTGCGCCGAGGAGGATTGGCAGGGGGCGTTCGAGCAGGCGTTGTTGGCCGAGGAGTTCGAAGCCGCGGTCAGCTTGTTGCAGCATTTCAGCTTCGAGCATTTGTTCCGCAGCGAGAATGTGCGCCTGTTGCTGAATCTGCATGAGCGCCAGGGGCAGGAGTTGACCCTCGGGTCGCCGCAATTGGTCGGTCTGATCACGGCGGCACTGTTGTTTGCCGGGCGCTTCGACCAGGCGGCGCCGTGCATCGAGCAAATGGCGCGCTTCGCCCCGCAACCGACGGCCGCCCTGCAACGGCAACTGTTGGCACGCTGGCAGGCGCAACAAGGCTGGTTGCTGCATTTGCAGGGGCGCATGGCGGCGGCTCGCGGGCACTTTGTCGATGCGCTGGCCGAGTTGGCAGCGGACGCCTGGCCGGCCCGCTTGTTGTGCCTGTCCGGGTTGACTCAACAGGCGCTGCTCAAGGGCGAACTCGATGCCGCGCAGGCCCTGAACCGAGAGGCGCTGTGCCTGGCGCGGGCGCAAGGTTCGTTGCTGTTCGAGGGGTTGCTCGAACTTGATCACGCGCAGTTGCTGGAACAGCGCGGCGCTCCCCGACGCGCCGAGAGCCTGCTGGCCGATGTACATGAAATGTTGTGTCGACAGGCTGACCGTCCAACGCCGTTGCTGGGGCGAATCGCCTTGCGTCGCGGGCGTCTGGCGCTCTGCCAGGGGCAGGACGAAATGGCCGCCGAGTTCTTCAATAGTGGTCTTCAGGACTGCCTGCACAGTCTGGACAAGCGCGCGTTGTATGGCTTTCTCGGGCAGGCCCAGGTGGCGGCCAATCAGCGGAATTACGCCCACGCCTTTGACCGCTTGCGCGAGGCCGAGCGCTTGATGCAGCAGCGGCAGATTCCCGACACGGTGTATCGCGGTGTTTTGTTGCAGATCAGCAGTCACTTCTGGTTGCAGCAAGGTCGACCGCAATTGGCTCATGAAACCTTGACCCGCGTGGCGCGCCACTACCGTGGGGTCGATGCACGACAGGCCCCCCCGGCCACTGTGGGGCTGATTGCCCGGGTCGAGTATTTGCTGGTACTCGCCGAAACCCATCTGCACCGGGCCACGCGACCACTGGAGCAGCTCAAGACATTGCTCGACCACGCGCAACAGCATGGGATGCTGGCGCTGGAAGCGGAATTGCTGTTTGCAATCTGCGAAGTGGCAGACCTGATCGGCGAACCTGACAGGGCGAAATCGGCGTTGCAGGCGGGGCTGGAATTGGTCAGGCGCTGCCATTTGCAGCAGGCCTTGAGCGAACTGCGGTTGCGTCAGCCGGCATTGATCAGTCGCCTGGGCGCGGACGACGAGCCGGTGGCGACCCTGGATGCCAACCCGTTGAGCGGGCGAGAGCTGGAGGTGCTCAGCCTGATCGCCCAAGGCAACTCCAATCAACAGATCGCCGAGCAATTGTTTATCTCATTGCACACGGTGAAAACCCACGCGCGACGCATTCACAGCAAGCTTGGCGTGGAGCGCCGGACTCAAGCCGTGGCCACGGCGAAGAAGCTGGGCTTGATTGCGCAGGGGTAGGGGCGAGTCCCGCTGTGGGGAGCTTTTTTCTACCTGCGATAAGTGGCCATCGCCGAGCCCTTGTGGGAGCGAGCCTGCTCGCGAAAGCGGCGTATCAGCCACCGGCATTGCTGGATGTAAGGACGCCTTCGTCGGAACGCCGCCCGGAGCCGGCTCGCTCCCACAGGGAATCAGTGGTGTATTGGAGATTGAGATCAGGCATAAAAAAGCACCCCGAAGGGCAATGCCGGTACGTTAGGCGTTAGAACAAATGCTCATCGGTCAACAGGCCCGCTGTCCGCTTCGAAGCCCATTCGCCAACTGACCGCGCGGGTGGCGGATAAAAGGCGTCGGGCGGCAGGTCCGTCTTCATCGGCATGAAACAGCGACGTCGGTCCTACCACCGTCAGCACCGCCACCACATTGCCCATCGCGTTGAATACCGGCGCCGACAAGGCATCGACACCGGGCATCAGCAAACCATGCACATGGTGCAGGCCACGTGCGCGGATCTGCTCACACATGGCGGCATAGGCCTGATCGTCAGCCAATGCGTGGGCGGTCTGGGCTTGCAGTTCCTGCTCACGCAGCTCGATGGTTTCCCTTTTGGGCAGATAGGCGCCAAACACCAGGCCTGTGGAAGAACTGAGCAAAGGCAAGACCGAGCCCAATTGGGTCACTACCGTCACCGCTCGCACCGCCGGCTCGATGTGCACCACGGTCGCGCCCTGATTGCCCCATACCGCCAGAAAACAGGTTTCGTTCAAGTCGTCGCGCAGTTCGGCCAAGGGCAGGGCGGCGACTTTCAGCACGTCCATACTGTTGAGTGCCGCCAATCCGACACGCAAGGCTTCACGACCCAGCCCGTAATGGTTGGTCGCTGGATTTTGTTCGGCGAAGCCGCTGGCGATCAGTGCCTGCAAATAGCGGTGGACCTTGCTCGCCGGCATTTGCACGTGTTCGGCCAGGCGCGAGAGTGATGTCGAGGGCGACAACTCGGCCAACGCCTTGAGGATGTCGGTTCCCACCTCGGCGGAGCGGACTTTCTGTTTGCCGTTGCTGTCGCTGGCGGGCTTTTGCATGGTGGCGCCGTCTTTCAAGGGATGAGTTCCGGGGATGAATGGGCGTCTTTATAGCTTGACGGTCAATACCAATCAAATTACGTTATTCGTAATTGGATTACGATAAAAACAACTTTGGCGTGCCCAGACCTCTTGCGCAGAGCGACAGGCCACGACCCACTCCCTGTTCAGGAGGCTCCATGAACCTCGATTCATCGACGCCAGCACTGGCTTATCAGTCAGGCTTCGGCAACGAATTCAGCAGCGAAGCGTTGCCCGGTGCGTTGCCGGTCGGCCAGAACTCGCCACAGAAAGCCCCTTACGGCCTCTACACCGAACTGTTTTCCGGCACCGCGTTCACCATGGCCCGCAGCGAAGCGCGGCGGACCTGGATGTACCGTATCCAGCCGTCGGCCAATCATCCGGCATTCGTCAAACTCGATCGGCAACTGGCTGGCGGGCCACTGGGTGAAGTAACCCCTAATCGCCTGCGCTGGAATGCCCTGGATATTCCCGCCGAGCCGACCGATTTCATTGATGGCCTGGTGAGCATGGCCGCCAACTCCGGCGCGGATAAACCGGCCGGGATCAGTATCTTCCAGTACCGCGCCAATCGGTCCATGGAGCGAGTGTTCTTCAACGCCGACGGCGAAATGCTGCTGGTGCCGCAACTGGGGCGACTGCGGATTGCCACTGAACTCGGCGTGCTGGAACTGGAGCCGCTGGAAATCGCCGTACTGCCACGGGGTTTGAAATTCCGCGTCGAGTTGCTTGACCCGCAAGGCCGCGGCTACATCGCCGAGAACCATGGTGCGCCCTTGCGCCTGCCAGATCTTGGGCCGATCGGCAGCAATGGTCTGGCCAACCCGCGGGATTTCCTCACCCCGGTTGCCCATTACGAACACCTCACGCAACCAACGACCCTGGTGCAGAAGTTCCTCGGCCAGTTGTGGGGCACCGAGCTCGATCATTCGCCGCTGAACGTGGTCGCCTGGCATGGCAACAACGTGCCATACAAATACGACCTGCGCCGTTTCAACACCATCGGCACCGTCAGTTTCGATCACCCGGACCCGTCGATCTTCACCGTGTTGACTTCGCCGACCAGCGTCCACGGTCTGGCCAACCTGGATTTCGTGATCTTCCCGCCACGCTGGATGGTCGCCGAGAAAACCTTCCGTCCACCGTGGTTCCACCGCAACCTGATGAACGAATTCATGGGCCTGATCCAGGGCGAGTACGACGCCAAGGCTGAAGGTTTCGTCCCCGGCGGCGCGTCGCTGCACAGCTGCATGAGTGCGCACGGGCCTGACGGCGAAACCTGCACCAAGGCGATCAACGCGGACCTCAAACCGGCGAAAATCGACAACACCATGGCCTTCATGTTCGAGACCAGCCAAGTGCTGCGTCCGAGCCGATTCGCCCTCGATTGCCCGCAACTGCAAACCAACTACGACGCTTGCTGGGCCACGTTGCCCGCCACTTTCGACCCAACCCGGAGATAACCCATGACGCAGACTTCCATCACTCGCAGCTGGGTTGCTTCCGCCAACGGCCATGCGGATTTCCCGCTGCAAAACCTGCCACTGGGCGTGTTCAGTGTGAAAGGTTCGGCACCGCGCAGCGGCGTGGCCATTGGCGAGCATATTTTCGATCTGCAGGCCGCACTCGATGCCGGCCTGTTTGACGGAGCAGCAAAAACCGCCGTCGAAGCCACCCGTGGCGGGCAGTTGAATGCGTTCTTCGAACTGGGCCGCGAAGCTCGTGTGGCCCTGCGTGAGCGTCTGCTGGAATTGTTGAGCGAAGGCAGCACCCTGCACGGCAAGATCGAGGCCCAAGGCGCTAAATTGCTGCCACTGGCGGCGGATTGCGAGATGCACCTGCCGGCGAAAATCAATGACTACACCGACTTCTACGTCGGCATCGAACACGCGCAGAACGTTGGCAAGCTGTTCCGTCCGGACAACCCCTTGCTGCCGAACTACAAGTACGTGCCGATCGGCTACCACGGCCGCGCCTCAACCATTCGCCCGTCCGGTACCGATGTGCGTCGGCCCAAAGGCCAGACCTTGCCGGCCGGCCAGACCGAGCCGACCTTTGGTCCGTGCGCGCGCCTGGATTATGAGCTGGAGCTGGGCATCTGGATCGGCCAGGGCAATGACATGGGCGACTCGATCGCCATTGGCGACGCCGCCGATCACATCGCCGGTTTCTGCCTGCTCAACGACTGGTCGGCGCGGGACATCCAGGCCTGGGAATACCAGCCGCTGGGTCCGTTCCTGTCGAAGAGTTTCATCACCAGCATTTCGCCGTGGGTGGTGACCGCCGAAGCGCTGGAGCCATTCCGTCGCGCCCAACCTGCGCGCCCGGAAGGTGATCCGCAGCCGCTGCCGTACCTGTTCGATAAACGTGATCAGGCCGCCGGTGCCTTCGATATCGAACTGGAAGTGCTGCTGCTGACCGAAGCCATGCGCGAGCAGAACCTGCCGGCCCATCGCCTGACCCTGAGCAACTCGAAACACATGTACTGGACCGTGGCACAAATGGTCGCGCACCACAGCGTCAACGGCTGCCAGCTGCAGGCCGGTGACCTGTTCGGCTCGGGCACCTTGTCGGGGCCGGAAAACGGTCAATTCGGCAGCCTGCTGGAAATCACCGAGGGCGGTAAAAAGCCGATCGAACTGGCGTCGGGCGAGGTGCGCAAGTTCCTTGAAGACGGCGACGAAATCATCCTGCGTGGCCGTTGCAGCCGCGAGGGCTTTGCCTCCATCGGCTTCGGCGAGTGCCGCGGCAAAGTGCTGCCGGCGCGCTGAGGGGAACGGGTCATGGAACTCTATACCTACTACCGTTCGACCTCGTCCTATCGGGTGCGTATCGCACTGGCATTGAAGGACCTGGATTACCAGGCGCTGCCGGTCAACCTGATTGCGCCGCCCGGTGGCGAACATCGCCAGCCGCCGTATCTTGGCATCAACCCGCAAGGCCGCGTGCCGGCCTTGCGCACCGATGAAGGCGAGCTGCTGATCCAGTCACCGGCGATCATCGAGTACCTGGAGGAGCGTTATCCACAGGTGCCGCTGCTGTCCAAAGACTTCGCTGCCCGAGCCCGTGAGCGCGGCGTGGCGGCGTTGATCGGCTGCGATGTGCATCCTCTGCACAACGTCAGCGTGCTCAACCGGCTGCGACAGTTGGGGCACGATGAGACGCAGGTTGGGGAGTGGATCGGCCACTGGATCAGTCAGGGACTGGCTGCCGTGGAGCAGTTGATCGGTGACGACGGTTACTGCTTTGGCCCGCAACCCGGCCTGGCGGACGTGTACCTGATTCCGCAGCTGTACGCGGCCGAGCGCTTCAACGTTTCCCTGCAAGCCTGGCCGCGGATTCGTCGCGTGGCCGCTCTGGCCGCTACGCACCCGGCGTTCATCAAGGCGCATCCGGTGAATCAGCCGGACACCCCATAGCGCGCAACACCACCCCCTGTGGGAGCGAGCCTGCCCGCGAAGACGGAGGCAGATCCAGCTTCGATGTGACTGGTAAATCGCTTTCGCGAGCAGGCTCGCTCCCACAAGGGGCTGCGATCAGTGGACGATGGAATTGGGCGGCAGATGCCCCAGCCGCTCCGTCAGGCGAATCCGCTGGATCGGGTCGTCGCTGAGCAACAGGGCATGTTCCAGGTCAAAGCGCTCGGCGTTGGGGCAATCCAGCCGCTGGTAGAGGCTGGCTCGGGCCAGGTAGTCGGCGGCGGTGCCGTTGCCCAATTCCAGCACGCGCTCGGCATCGACCAGGGCACCGATGTAATCGTCGTTGGAAAGGTGCAACTGGCGCAGGTTGCGCGACAGTCGTTGCAGCATCTGCACGGGCTCGGCGGTGACCAGGTGTTCGGCGCTGAGCTTCATGTTCGGGCCGTACTGGCGTTGCAGTAGTTCCCGGCAATCGTTGGGGTAGAGGCGACGGCCGCCGCACGGATCGAGCAGGTGATCGGCACCCGGTACGCGCAGTAGAAAATGGCCGGGGAAGTTGACGCCGACCAGAGGGATTTCCAGGCCCCTGGCCAATTCCAGCGCAATCAGCCCCAGGGCCAGGGGTTGCCCACGCCGGCGTTGCAGCACGCGATTGAGCAGCGCCACTTGCGGACGCAAGGGGGTAAAGTCGTCCTGGGCGAATCCCAGGTCATTCATGCGCCGCAGCAAGGGTTGCGCCAGTTCGCTCACCGGCAACATCGGCAGACTGCCACTGATTCGTTGTTGCAGCGTCTTGAAATCCAGCAGCAGCGATTCGGGATTCACCTCGCTGTCATGTTCGGCGGCAATCCATAGCGCCGCCTCGAACAGCGCGGGCGGTGAACGTTGCAGACAGGCGAAAAACGATTGGCGCGGGGTCATCAAAATCTCCGGGCAATGCCTCGTTTTAGCCCCGTCTGTGCCATTCGTCCAGTGCTGCACAAGGGTGCTCAGCGGTTATTTCCGAATGTCTGAATGGGCGCTTCGGTTATTCCGGTGCGCTTCTGCAATTTTTGTGCGCAAGCCTATACTGGCGACTACAAGAAGTGATTCGGGAGCCCTACGATGTTCGCTCTCATGCAAAGCACTCGCCTTGAATCGCTACATCTTAGCGTCGACCCGGCCACCGGGCTGAAGGCGGTCATTGCCATTCATAACAGTCGCCTGGGGCCTGCCCTGGGTGGTTGTCGTTACCTTGCCTACCCCAGCGACGAGTCAGCGGTCGAGGATGCCGTGCGCCTGGCCCAAGGCATGAGTTACAAGGCCGCACTGGCCGGCCTGGCCCAGGGCGGCGGGGTGGCGGTCATCGTTCGTCCCGTTCACGTGGCCAATCGCGCCGCGCTGTTCGAAGCCTTCGGGCGCTGCATCAATCAGCTCGACGGCCGCTACATCACAGCCATCGACAGTGGCACGTCGGTGGCGGACATGGATTGCATCGCCCAGCAGACCCAGCACGTCACCAGCACCACTTCAGCGGGCGACCCGGCACCCCATGCCGCAATGGGCGTGTTCACCGGCATTCGCGCCACCGCCATGGCGCGGTTGGGCAGCGACAATCTCGAAGGCTTGCGCGTGGCCATTCAAGGCTTGGGTAACGTTGGTTTTGCACTGGCGGAACAGTTGCATGCCGCGGGTGCCGAACTGCTGGTCAGCGACATCGACCATGGCAAGGTGCAACTGGCCATGGAACAACTCGGCGCTCACCCGATTGCCAACGATGCGCTGCTCAGTACACCTTGCGACATTCTTGCGCCCTGTGGGCTGGGTGGCGTGCTCAATAGCCATAGCGTGACGCAACTGCGCTGCTCGGCGGTGGCGGGGTCGGCGAACAACCAGCTGACTCATCTGGACGTTGCCGATCAGCTGGAACGGCGCGGCATTTTGTATGCGCCCGATTATGTGATCAATGCCGGCGGGCTGATCTATGTTTCACTCAAACACCGGGGTGAAGAGCTGGCGACCATCACCGCGCACCTGTCAAAAATCAGCTCGCGACTGACCGAAGTGTTTGCCCATGCCCAGGCGGAAAAACGTTCGCCGGCGCGAGTGGCGGACGAACTCGCGGAAAAAGTTTTGTATCGATAGACGATCTTGGGTTTTGAAAATGAAAAAGGCCCTGAGTCATTCGACTCAGGGCCTGTTCAATTCGGGCGTTGCTTATTTTGCTGCTTTGGCGGCCTTGGCTGGCTTGGCCGGGGCAACCGGCTCAACGACCGCCTCTTCAACGGGAGCCGCCACTTCAACCGGTTGCGGGACTTCAACGGGCGCGGTGAGCAACTCGGACAAGGCGTCCGGCTGGCTCTTGAATGCCTTGGCAAACACATCGCGATTTTTCGCCATGTAGATCCCGGCTTCTTCCACTTGCTGTTCGGTCAGGGACGGAACGGCTTTGTGCAACACTTCAGCCAGCAACTCGGCCAGCTCGAGCATTTTGTCATGACGGTCAGCTTCGGCTTTATCCATGAACAAGCGCTCCAGATCTCGGCTGCTGCGGTATACCACTTCGACGGCCATTCACCACCTCACATGCCTTCACATTTGGTTGTCTGATTCGACTACTGTATTTATATACAGCGAAAAGGATAAGCGAATCGCTGGGGTTTGGGTAGTGGCTTTTTAATGTAGACCGAATTCGGGTTTTGTCAGCTCTGCCGAGTTGTCCTCTTCGCGAGCAGGCTCGCTCCCACAGTATCGGGACCTCACTGAAACGGGT
The DNA here is from genome assembly GCF_054071155.1 of Pseudomonas sp. SDO5532_S415. Classification (NCBI taxonomy): domain Bacteria; kingdom Pseudomonadati; phylum Pseudomonadota; class Gammaproteobacteria; order Pseudomonadales; family Pseudomonadaceae; genus Pseudomonas; species Pseudomonas sp. SDO5532_S415. Next base: position 26,722 of record NZ_JBSVWS010000043.1, read on the forward strand.
GCGACCAAACGCCACGGAGCGCAACCCGCGTCGGCTCGCCATGATGGCGTGGCCCTGTTTCTGCATAAAAGCTTCTGCATAAAACAGCTTCTGCGTAGAACAAACGTAAAGTCCAACCCGCATTATCCGGTCGAGCCGACCTAAGGAAGCATCATCGTGAAAATCAACTGGGCCGAAAACCTGCGCCAGAGCGTGCATGAACTGGCGGAATCCCTGGGCAACCTGTTCGTCGAGACCTTTCACTACCTGGCGCTGTTTGCCATCGGTGCCGTAACCGCGTGGGCGGCGGTGATGGAGTTTCTTGGGATGATCGAAGAAGGGCACATCAAGATCGATGACATCTTGCTGCTGTTCATCTACCTGGAACTGGGGGCGATGGTCGGAATTTATTTCAAGACCAACCACATGCCGGTGCGCTTCCTGATCTACGTGGCCATCACCGCGTTGACACGCCTGCTGATTTCCAACGTGTCGCACCACAACCCGCCGGACCTGGGGATCATTTACCTGTGCGGCGGGATTCTGCTGCTGGCGTTTGCGATTCTGGTGGTGCGTTACGCTTCGTCGCAATTTCCATCGGTGAAAATTGAAAACCCGCATCGCAAGATCGGTACGGGTTCCAGTGAGCAGCCGGAAGTGGAAAAGGGCGAAATTTAAAGGCCCATGGCAGGTCGGGGCCGGCCTTTGGCCGTTGGTGGCGGCAGGTGGGGTGTGCCGCCATCGATCATGGCTTCGAGGATCGCCACTGCGCTGTGGCCCTGTTCGATGGCGATGCCGAACTGAATGCTTTGCACCAGGCGCTTGAGGCGCTCGGGGTCGTTGCGTTGTTCGGCGCTGATCATGCGCTTTGCGACGACGTGACCACAGTTGGACAGGGTCAGCATGATGCTGCCGTCCAGGCCCTGAATGCTCAGGTTGATCTGATAGTCCGCTGCAAAGGCATCGGTAATGAGCTGAAAGGGGTTGTCCATGATGCGTCACCGCCTGATTGAACGTGCAGTTGTTGACCGGTCGAGATCGGGATTAGTTCGCAACACCAGACCATCGGCCATTCCATAGCCATTTCGCCATCAATGCTTGCAACAGGGATGTAGCAAGGGGCGTGCCGGATGGATTGTCGGACAATCATGGCGGCCGCGCAGAAACTAATGTGGGAGCGAGCCTGCTCGCGATGACGGCTGCCCAGTCAACGCCTGTGTCGTCTGACAGTCCGCTATCGCGAGCAGGCTCGCTCCCACAAAGTTTGCATTTGTCTGCCCGTTTCAGGGCAATAAATGTCGACGTGCCTCTAAAGCGATCAGCATTCCACCCAGTTCACCGCCAGACCACCCCGTGACGTTTCCTTGTATTTATCGTGCATATCAGCGCCGGTATCACGCATGGTGCGGATCACCCGGTCCAGGGAAATGAAGTGTTTGCCGTCGCCGCGCAGGGCCATTTGGGTGGCGTTGATTGCCTTCACCGCAGCAATCGCGTTGCGCTCGATGCAGGGCACTTGCACCAGGCCGCCCACCGGGTCGCAGGTCAGTCCGAGGTTGTGTTCCAGGCCGATTTCGGCGGCGTTTTCCAGTTGCTCCGGAGTGGCACCCAGCACCTCCGCCAGACCGGCGGCAGCCATCGCGCAGGCCGAACCGACTTCGCCCTGGCAGCCGACTTCGGCGCCGGAGATCGAGGCGTTTTTCTTGCAAAGGATGCCGACGGCCGCCGCGCCCAGAAAGAACGCCACCACGTCGTCGTCCGACGCATCCGGATTGAATTTCATGTAGTAGTGCAGCACCGCCGGAATGATCCCTGCCGCGCCATTGGTCGGGGCCGTGACCATGCGTCCACCGGCGGCGTTTTCTTCGTTGACCGCCAGGGCAAACAGGTTGACCCATTCCATTGCCGAGAGGGTCGAAGTGATGACGTTCGGTTTGCCGATTTCCAGCAGGCTACGGTGCAATTTCGCGGCGCGACGCGGAACATTCAGGCCGCCGGGCAGAATGCCTTCATGTTGCAGTCCTTGCTCGACGCACTCACGCATCACCGACCAGATGTGCAGCAGGCCCTCGCGGATTTGTTCGTCACTGCGCCAGGCCCGTTCGTTGGCCATCATCAACTCGGAAATCCGCAGGCCGTGCTGGTTGCACAACTGAAGCAATTCGACGGCGCTGGAGAAATCGTACGGCAACACCACATCGCTGGCAGGGGCGACGCCGGATTCGGCTTCGGCCGCTTCGATGATGAAGCCGCCGCCGATCGAGTAGTAGGTTTGCTCGAACAGCTCGCCGGTTTCGCCGAAGGCTGTCAGGGACATGGCATTGGGGTGGTAGGGCAGGCTTTCGTCGAGCAGCAGGAGATCGCGCGACCAGTCAAAGGCGATGGTCACCTGGCCAGCCAGGGACAGTTCGGCAGTTTCTCGCAGGGTGTGGATTCGGCTGTCGATGGTGGTGGGGTCGATACGGTCCGGCCATTCCCCCATCAAGCCCATGACACAAGCGCGGTCGGTAGCGTGACCGACACCGGTCGCCGACAGGGAGCCGTAAAGTCGGATTTCCACTCGCCGCACGTCAGGCAGCAAACCCTGATCGACCAGCGCCTGGGCGAAGGTCGCCGCCGCGCGCATCGGACCGACGGTATGGGAGCTGGACGGACCGATGCCGACTTTGAAGAGATCAAAAACACTGATAGCCATGCTAAAGCCTATGCCTGCAATGGAAGATGAATCGCTGCCATTTTTGTAGGACAAGCGCACTTTCAGCGATACTGCCAACCTCGTTCCTACGTGACCAACGAAACTTCCTAAGACAGCCTTTAGCAGGACTAAACGATGAGCCGTCAATTGCACGCCCAGACTTATGTGTGGCTGCAGGTGTTTTCCTGCGCCGCACGGCACTTGTCGTTCACCCGCTGTGCCGAAGAACTGCACATCACGCCGGGGGCGGTCAGCCAGCAGATCCGGCAACTGGAGGAACGTCTGGGTTTTCGCCTGTTTCATCGGCGTGCCCGGGGCGTGGAGCTGAGCGCCGAAGGCCAGCGGCTGGCCATCACGGTCAACGAGGCCTACGGCAGCATCGATGCGGAATTGCGACGACTGGACGCGGGCATGATCAGCGGCACCCTGCGGGTGCGCTCGATCCCGTCGTTCCTGAGCAAATGGCTGACCCCGCGCCTGCCGCGCCTGCAGCAGCGTTTTCCGGATATTCAGCTGCGCCTGGTGGCCGAGGACAGCAGTGTGCCGTTGCATGAGGGCGACTTCGATCTGGCCATCGACCTGAACGACGGCAGCTACCCCGGACTGTTATCCACAGCCTTGCTCGATGAACAGATTTTCCCGGTCTGTGCACCGGGCCTGTTGCGGGGTCGTCCGCCGCTGCATGGCCCTGCGGACCTGATGCATTTCCCGTTGCTGCACGACATCACCGCCTGGCGCGGTAGCTATGAATACGCGGAATGGGAGTTTTACCTCAACGCCATCGGCTTCGAAGGCGCGGATGTGCGGCGCGGGCATACCTTCAATCGCAATCACCTGACCATCGAAGCGGCGATTGCCGGAATGGGCGTGGCGATTGCCCGGCGAACCTTGTTGAACGACGAACTGGAGCGTGGGGCGTTGATCGTGCCATTCGGCCTGGCGGTGCCCAATCACAAGCGCTACATGGTGCTCTATGCGCCAGGCGCGCTGAGCCATCCGGGCGTGCGTGCGGTGCATGATTGGCTGGTGGAGGAGGCGGGGATATTTCGCAGTCTGCACCCGCTGGGGGAGCAGCAGATGTGAGAATTTGTGACAAGGGAGCGGGGCGACCCAACTCCCGACCTTAACAGCGCTTTTACCGGTTGTCCGGCTTTTTTTGCGATTACAAATTTATCTTTTTTCAGGGGTTGAATTGTTCAGCGTACAGACCGATTGTGTAACCAAGAGGTCACGGTGATGACGCCCAAGGGCTTAGCTGACCGGCCTCTCGCGAGCTAGCTGAAATAAGGGATGAACTATGCAAATCCAAGTCAATAGCGATAACCATATTCAAAGCAGCATCCGACTGGAGGAGTGGGTACGAACCACCATTGAGAGCACGCTCGAACGTTATGAGGAGGACCTGACCCGGGTCGAGGTTCACCTGCGGGACGAGAACGGCGACAAGCCCGGTCCCCACGATCTACGCTGCCAACTGGAAGCGCGGCCAAAAGGCCACCAACCGATTTCTGTCACCCATAAAGCCGCCAACCTGGAACTGGCGATCGACGGCGCTGCCGAAAAACTCGAGCACGCGCTAGAACACTTGTTCGGCAAATTGCGCGGCAAACCACGCGCCGCCGTGGTGCCATTCGAACGCAAGCCTCATGCCGACAGGCTGCTGGAAGAAGAGTTTCTTGAAAACGAACAGGCTGCCCAGAACGGTTGAAGCCTGATTTAACTTCCCAATGAAAACGGGTCTGCAATGCAGGCCCGTTTTATTTTCAGCTTTCACCCACCTTTATAGTTAAAACGTTTGTGGCGAGGGAGCTTGCTCCTGCTGGGGTGCGCAACGCCCCCAAAACCATCCAGTGAGTCCTATCAGACAAAACCAGGCTGATCCCGAACGACAGCTTTGCGTATGAGAATATTTATCATTAATATTGCGCCCTTGCTGGCCCGGTGATGTTCACTGGGCCTGACCCGGTTCAAGGTCGCCGATGAAAGCCAAACCCTCGCTCCCCGTTTCCTATCGACTGGCGGTCACCTCGCGGGTGCTGGCGGCCGTACTCGGCGGCTACGTCATCACGGCGCTGTCCAGCGTTTGCCTGACACTGTGGGTGCCCATGGCCCGCGCCGAAGCGGTCGTGACCGGGATGATGAGCTCTTTCCTGGTCTACCTGCTGGCGGTGATCTGGTGCTTTGCCTGTCGCACGGCGTGGCGAGCCTGGCTCGGATTGATCGTGCCCTCGCTGCTCCTGGCGGCGGCAGCGGGCGTGGCGTACTGGATGGGCCGCTCATGAAAGAAGGATTCCGCCAGGCCATGGCCTGGTTGCACACCTGGGCCGGATTGACCTTCGGCTGGTTGCTGTTTGCGATTTTCCTGACCGGCACACTGGCCTATTTCAAGGACGAGACCAGTCACTGGATGCAACCGGAAATTCCCGCGCGCGCGGTGTCCTCCGAGGACAGCCTGACCCTGGCCCAGCGCTATCTTGAACAGCACGCCCCGAATGCCTCGCGCTGGATCATCGATTTGCCCGATGCCCGCGAACCCGGCCTGTCGGTGCGCTGGCAGCAGACGCCGGCCAAGCCCGGTGAGCGCGGCCAGCTCACGGAAAAACTCCTCGACCCGCAATCCGGCAACGAAGTGCAGGGCCGCGACACCCGGGGCGGTGAGTTCTTCTACCGCTTCCACTTCCAGTTGCAAATGCCTTATCCATGGGGCCGCTGGCTGTCGACCATCGCGGCCATGGTGATGTTCGTCGCGCTGATCAGCGGAATCATTACCCACAAGAAAATCTTCAAGGACTTCTTCACCTTCCGCCCGCGCAAGGGCCAGCGTTCCTGGCTTGACGGGCACAACGCGGTGGGCGTGCTGGTGTTGCCGTTTCATCTGATGATCACCTACAGCAGTCTGGTGATTTTCATGGCCCTGGTGATGCCGGCGAGCATCCTGGCCTCGTATAAAGGTGATGTGCAGGCGTTTTACAGTGAAGTGTTTCCCGCGTCCAATACCGCGAACGCCGCCGGTGACCCCGCGCCATTGCTGCCGTTGGCGCCGATGCTGGAAAAGGCCCGCGAACAGTGGTCGGGCGGGCGGGTCGGGCGCTTGACGGTGAACAATCCGGGCGATGCGAACGCCTCGGTGGTGCTGGCGCGCGATGGGGCCGACCGTGTGGTTCACGACTTTGGCAGCGCCGTGACCTTCAATGGCGTGACCGGGCAACTGCTCGCCGCGACACCGGCGCAACCCTTGCCGATGGCCATCGCCGGCAGTTTCTACGGCTTGCACATGGGCCATTTCGCCGGCCCGGTATTGCGCTGGTTGTACTTTATATGCGGGCTGGCGAGTACGGCGATGATCGGCACCGGGCTGGTGATCTGGCTCGGCAAGCGTCAACTCAAGCATGCCAAAAGTGGCGTGATGCCCTTCGAGTTGCGGTTGGTGGAAGTGCTGAACATCGCCAGCATGTCGGGACTGGTCCTAGCGGTCGCGGCGTTCTTCTGGGCCAACCGCCTGATACCGGTGGGCATGGCCGGGCGGGCGGATTGGGAGGTCAACGCCTTCTTTATCGTCTGGGGCTTGAGCCTGTTGCACGCCATCCTCCGCCGAGGGCGCGCGGCGTGGGTGGAGCAGTTGGCACTGGCGGCGCTGCTGTTCGGCGCGGTGCCGTTGCTCAACCTGATGACCACGCCGTATCACCTCGGCGTCACGCTGGTGCAGGGCGATTGGGCCATGGCCGGTTTCGATCTGGCGTGCCTGGGCAGCGGTCTGTTCCTCGGGTGGGCGGCGTGGAAAATGCAGCGCGCCGGGCGGGTTTCAGTCACCGGCCGGCAACAGGCGCAACCGATCGCCCTTGAACAGGAAGCCAACTGAATGTTGCTGGCCTGTTTGCTCTGTTATGGCGGTTTTACCGCGCTGTGTTTGTCCATGGACCGTCACCATGCCGAGTTGCTGGGGCGCAAATCGTCGCTACCCGTGCGTCGACGGATGAAGTGGGCGGGAGGGTTGTTGCTGGCCGTGTCGTTGTGGGCAGCGGTGTCGACGACCGGTTGGGCGCTGGGCCTGGTGGAGTGGTTCGCGGTGTTGATGCTCAGTGCCTTGCTGCTGGTGATGCTGATGCCGTATCGCCCGCGCCTGGCATTGTCCCTGGCTGGGTTGGGTCTGCTGGCCAGCCCGATTGCTGCCTTTGCGCCGTATTGAATCCATGATCAGTCGTCCGCCCGAGCCCTTTGAAATAGAGCCCTCTGAAATAGATCGCGATGAGCCGCGCGGTGACCGTGCGCATTTTCTTCAGGTGTTTCTGTCGCAACGTTCGCAAATGGAAGCGCTGGTGAGCCGCCGCGTCGGTTGCCGGGCGACCGCCGCAGACCTGGTGCAGGACTTGTTCCTGCGTTTCTGGCGCCGGCCGCTGGTACAGGTCGAGGAACTCAGCACCTACCTGTTGCGCTGCGCCGGCAACATTGCCATCGACCATTTGCGTAGCGAAGGCACGCGAGCCCGGGTCAGCGAAGGCTTGATGGCAGAACCGTCGGACGGCGTCGGCAGCGAACCGCAAGCGGCACTGGAAGCGGGCAACGATTTGCGGCATGTCGAAGCAGCGTTGCGCGCATTGCCAGAGCGTACGCGGCAGATCTTTTTGCTTAACCGCATCCATGGCCGCAAGTACGCCGAAATCGCCAAGGCGATGGGTCTGTCCCAAAGTGCCGTGGAAAAACATATGATGCGCGCGCTCGAGGCCTGCAAGGCCAGCCTGCGGGAACCGGAACCGCGTACGCCAGGGAAAGCATCGTGAACAATTTACAAAGCGTCACCCCGACGCCCGCTCAGGAGCAGGCCGCACTGACCTGGCTGAGCCTGTTGCATGACCAGCCGAGCAGTGGTGATCAAGCCACCTTCAGCCAGTGGTTGAAGGCTGACCCGGCTCATGCCGAGGCCTACGCCCGTGCGCAAGTGCTGTGGGAGTTGAGCGAAGTGCCGGCGCGCACCCTGGCCGATGAAGACGCATTGGCGTTGCAGCGTTACCTCAACGCCATGAATCACTCGCGCCGCCACAGCGTGCGGCGCTGGTCCGGTGCCCTGGCGATGGCCGCTTGTTTATTGTTGATGATCAGCCTGGGCACCGGTTGGCAACCGACGCGCTGGCTCGATGACCTGGGCGCCGATTATGTCTCGGCGCCGGGGGAAATCCGCACCGTCACCCTGGCCGATCAATCGCAAGTCACCCTGGATGCCGACAGTGCCATCGCCGTGGATTTCAGTGGCGGGGAACGGCATGTGCAGGTGCGTCGCGGTGCCGGTTTCTTCAGCGTGACCCACACCGGTGAGCCGTTTGTGGTCGACGCCGAAAAAGGTCAGGCGCGGGTACTCGGCACGCAGTTCGAGGTGCGCCTGCAACCCCGGGGTGCGCAGGTCACGGTGTTGTCCGGTCGCGTCGCAGTGACGGCGGATAAAGACGCCGCGCAACAAATCCTCACCGCCGGCCAGCAAGTGGCTTATGGCGAGGGTACGGCGCAACCGCTGCATGCGGTGGACAGTGAAGCGCAGTTGGCGTGGCGCCAAGGTTGGCTCAACTACTACAAGGCGTCGTTGGCCGACGTGGTGCAGGACCTGGGGCGGTATTACCCGGGGCGGATTGTGTTGCTCAACGATGAACTGGCCAAGCGTCGGGTCAGTGGCAGCTTTGCGAGCAAGAACCCGCAGGCGGTGTTGAGTTCGTTGCAGGGGGTGTTGGGGTTTGAGCAGCATCAGGTTTTGGGGCATCTGATTATTTTGCGTTGAGCCGACCGGCCTATTCGCGAGCAGGCTCGCTCCCACAGGGGAATGCATTTCAAATGTGGGAGCGAGCCT
>NZ_JBSVWS010000044.1:0-34496 GCF_054071155.1 Pseudomonas sp. SDO5532_S415
GCTTTTGAGTAAAGAGAGGGGCCGCTTCGCGCCCCAACGGGAGCAAGCTCCCTCGCCACACAGGCTCGTTCCCACAAGGGATTGCGTACCACCCACCCTCCTGGCGTCTATGCTGCTGTGATATTCCTCGGTCGGAACCGCGCAATGCCTCCATCCACCCGCCCATTGCTGCTGTTTGCCGTGCTCGCCCTTGGCGGATGCGTGCGCTTGGGGCCGGACTTCCAGTCGCCCGGCGAGCCCTGGGTCGATCACTGGAATACGCCGAACCTCGACCACGCCAGCCAGCGGGCGTTGCAACCGGACATTCGCCAGTGGTGGGAGATTTTTGCCGATCCGACCCTGAACCGGTTGATCGCCGAAGCCGACGCGAACAATTCCAGCCTGAAGATTGTCGGTCTGCGGGTGATGGAGGCCCGCGCGCAATTGGGCATCGCCGAAAGCGGTCGCTACCCGCAACTGCAGCAGATCAGTGCCGACAGTGTGTACATCCATCGGGATCAATCGGGCGGGCGTAACCCGATAGACAGCCGATTCTGGCAGCACAGCGCCGGTTTCGATGTGGGCTGGGAACTGGATTTCTGGGGGCGTTTCAGCCGCGCCATCGAGGCGTCCGATGCCAGCTATTTCGCCGCTGAGGCCAACTATGACGACGCCCTGGTTCTGCTTCGCGCGCAGGTGGCCGACAGTTATTTTTCGCTTCGCACGACCCAGGCCCGTTTGCGGGTGGCCGAGGAAAACGCCCGCCAGCAGAAGCGCAATTACGAAATCACCGAAAAACTGTTCAAGAGCGGACAGACCGCCGAACTCGACCTGCAACAAGCCAAGACCCAATACCTCGGTACCCTGAGCAGCATCCCCGTCCTGCAAGATCAACTGGTGCGCTTGCGCAATGCCCTGGCGGTACTGATCGGTCAGCCGCCGGGAGCACTGCCGCTGGTGGTCGAGAACAACGGATTGATCCCGCTGGTGGACCGCGCCGTGCTGCAGGATGTGCCGGCCCAGCTGCTGCTGCGCCGTCCCGACGTGCGCGCTGCCGAACTGAATGTGGCCGCGCAGTCGGCGCTGGTAGGCGTCGCCGAAACCGATTTTTACCCGTCGCTGAGCCTGCTCGGCAGCATTGTCTGGTCCACCGATACCTTGAGCGGCAGCTCCCGCAGCCTGGACCTGATTGGCGGCCCGAGCCTGCGCTGGAACGTGTTCGACTACGGCCGTATCGGCAACAACGTGCGGGTGCAGGATGCGCGCCTGCAACAGCTGATCGAGGCCTATCGCGACAAGGTGCGCCAGGCTGCACGCGAGGCGGACGATGCCGCCAACGGCCTGACCCAGGCCTTGCAGCGCGAACGCATCCTGCGTGAGGCCGAAGGTGCGGCGAAACGCTCGCTGGAGCTGGCCAACGCGCTTTATCGCGAGGGCTATTCGGACTTTCAGCGGGTACTGGATGCCCAGCGCGCCCTGCTCGATACCCAGGACAGCTACCTGGTCAGTCGGGGTGATGCGGTGACTAACGTGATTGCTCTGTACAAGGCCCTGGGCGGTGGCTGGTACAGCGCCCTGGCCAAAGTCGATCCGGCCACGCGCCGGCAAATGGAACAACGCACCGATTGGGGCGACCTGCTGTCCGAGCCTCAGCCCGCCGCTTCCTTTCCCAACCCGGTAAGCCACCATGACTGACGCCGCGCCTCCCTCCTCCGATGCTCCGCAGCCAGCGGCCGCCGATCCGACCAAAAAAGGCATCAAATGGGTTCTGCTGCTGATCGTATTGAGCCTGACCTGGTATCTGCTGGCTGACCGCTTCACGCCCTACACGCAACAGGCACGGGTCGGCGCGTTCGTGATTCCGGTGGCGGCGGAAGTCGCGGGTCGGGTGATCCGCGTGCATGTGCGCAACAACCAGGACGTCAAGGCCGGGGACGTCATATTCGAGATCGACCCGCAGCCGTATCAGATCGCGGTCGACCGGGCGCGGGCAGACCTTGAATCCACCCGCCGGCAGATCGGCGCCAGTACCGCCGGCATCGCTTCGGCGCAGGCCAACCTGCGGGCGGCACAGGCCAACGAACTCAAGGCACGCCAGGACAATCAGCGCCTTGAAGGCCTGTACCGCGAAGACCCCGGCACCATTTCCGTACGCTTGCTGGAAGTCTCCCGCGCCAACCACGAAGCCGCCGTCAGCAAGGTCGCTGCGGCCCGCGCCGAAGTGCAGCGCGCCCGCGAGCAGGAAGGCGGCAGCGAGGAAGACAACGCCCTGCTGCGCAGCGCCGCCACCGCCCTGTCGAAAGCCGAACTGGATCTTGCCAACACTCAGGTTCGTGCACGCTCGGCCGGGCTGATCACCGACTTGCGCACCGACGTCGGCCAGTTCGCCGCGGCGGGCAACCCGGTGATGACCCTGATCGCGATCCACGATGTGTGGATCAGTGCCGACATGACCGAAAACAACCTGGCCTTGGTCCAGCCCGACTCACCGGTGTCGATCGTGTTGGATGCACTGCCCGGCGAAGTGTTCGAGGGCCGCGTGCGCAGTGTCGGTTATGGGGTCAGTGTGGGCCAGCCGCCCGCCCCGGGCAGTCTGCCGACGGTGCAGAACAGCCGTGACTGGCTGCGTCCGGCCCAGCGGTTTCCGGTGATCATCGAGTTTTCCCCCGAGTCACTGACCATGCTCAAGGACAACCGCGCCATCCGTGCCGGTGGCCAGGCCGAGGTCATGGCCTTTCCCAGCGAAGGCCACCTGTTGAACCCGCTGGGCCGGGTGTTTCTGTGGCTGATGAGCTGGCTGTCGTATGTCTATTAAGCAGCGCTCGCCAAGGGTTCAGCGTGCTCTGCGCCTGGCCACGGGGACCGCCCTGTGTCTGGCGGCCAGTTATGGCCTGGCATTGCCGATTCCCTTTCTGGCGCCGGTGCTGGGTGCGCTGCTGCTGGTCGCATCCAACCGCCCACTGCCCTTCAAGGCCGCCGTGATACTGGCGCTGGTCGCAATGTTGACCACCGGTATCGGCCTGCTGCTGATCCCGGTCCTGCGTTACTTCGCTGTCAGTGGTGTGCTGTTGATCGGGCTCTGTCTGTTTGCAGTCTTTCGTTTTGGCCTGCGCGGTGGCAACAACCTGATCGTCACCTTCCTGATCATTGGCCTGACCATGATTTCCTCCGCTGGCGTCCTGGAATTCGACCTGGCGCTGATGGTCATCAAGGCATTGGTCGCGGGACTCTTGCTGGCGGTCATGGTGGGGATCTTGAGTCACTGGCTGTTCCCCGAGCCTGACAATGCACCTGCACCACCCCCCGCCCCGACATTGGCACCGGACGAAGTTGGCCGGGTGGCGTTGCGTGCCACCCTGATCGTTATACCCGCGTTCCTGATGGCGCTGATCGATCCGGCCAGTTACCTGCCCATCGTCCTCAAGGCGGTCAATCTGGGGCAACAGAGTTCGACGACCTCGGCGCGCAACGCCGGACGCGAACTGGTCGGTTCTACCCTGCTTGGCGGCTTGCTGGCCATCCTGTTCTGGTGTGCGCTCAGCCTGTTCGTGCACCTGTGGATGTTCTTTTGGTGGATGTTGCTGTTCACGCTGCTGCTGGCGCGCAAGCTCTATGGATTGAGTCCAGGCCGGTTCAGCCCCGGGTTCTGGCTCAACAGCCTGATCACGATGATTATCCTGTTGGGGCAATCGGTGCAGGACAGCGCGGCGGGCAAGGACGTCTACACCGCGTTTGCGGTGCGCATGGGGTTGTTCATCGCGGTGACGCTGTATGCCTGTTTGATGGTGCATCTGCTCGAACAACGGCAAAAAACCATTATCAGGGCCTGATGCCGCGATCCTTGTGGGAGCGAGCCTGCTCGCGAAGAGATCATCAGCTTCAGCATCAATGTTGACTGACCCAACGCTTTCGCGAGCAGGCTCGCTCCCACAGGATTAGCCCTGGCAGGCACAGACTCAGGGATTGACCTGATAACCCTTGCCCTGCAAACAACTGGTATAGGCCGTCGAAGTGGTCGCGGCCGCGGTTTTTTCCTGGGCGCGGCGTTCCTGGCGCTGGCGTGAACCGCCGACCACGGCACCGGCGGCGGCAGTCTCTTTGGCGCGATTCTGCCGATAATCCTGCTTGGTATCGTCATCGACGCGATCATAGAACTCGTCATGCTGACGGCCACGCACTTGCGCCCCCGCCGCCCCGGCCGCCGCACCCACGGCGGCCCCCTTGAGCCGACCGCCGGACGCCGTGGTTGACGTCGACGAAGCCTGACTGGCGGCGATGCTGTGACACTCGTTGATGTCCACTTGCGTCTGTTGCGAACTTTGGCCTTTAAGCGGCACCACGGTTTCGGCCCATCCCTGGGCACTGAAAACCGCCAATGCGATGCATAGGCTGAGGGGTGACAGTTTCATGGTGACCTCCGGATGGGCGTGGTTCACCCTCAAGAAATTGTAGATCACCCCGCTTCATCCACCTCCATGACCAGGCTATTTCCGACCCAACGCACAGGTACCGCCTCCAACTGCGCCCCTTTGCACGGGCCGTCGATGCAGTGTCCGTCCTGGAAACGAAACATCGCACTGTGATGCGCGCACATCAGGACCTTGCCGCGATAGGTGCAGAACGCCTGCGGGCGATAGTCCAGCGGCACGGAAAAGTGCGGGCATCGGTTGATGTAGACCCACACATGCTCGCCTTGCCTCACGGCGATCAGTCCCGCCGGATGCAGTTGCCGGTGTTCGGGCAGGCCCAGGGCGCCACCGTCAGCGATGTCTTCGCGCTGGCACAACGTGATAGTGGTCATGATCAGCCACGCATTTCAGGATTGCCCAGGCTCCAATGCCAGGGACGAATCTGGATATTGGCAAACAGTCCGGCCTGTACATAGGGGTCGTCCTGGATGAACGCTTCCACCTCCGGCAGGCTGCCCGCCTCGATTACCAGCAATGTGCCATTCATCGCGGCCCCGGTGTCATCCAGGGTCGGACCGCCCAGGCGCACCACGACACGATGCTTGCCGGCGCGCAAATGAGCTTGATGACTGGGCCGCAAGCGCTGACGCAACGCCTGGGAATCCGGATGATCGGTGGCATATACCGCAAAAAACTGGCCCATGCTTCACTCTGTTTCCATGACGAATTCGTAACACGCCCGTTTGAACGGCAACTGGATATCCAGTTGTTCGGACACTTCATCATGGATGACCCGGTCCTCATAAATCACCTGTAGCGACTGTTTGACGCCGAACACGGCATCGGACTCCAGATACGGATCATCGTGATTGAACAAGTGGGTCACCAATTTGCGATACCCCGGTACATCGATCATGAAGTGCAGATGCGCAGGCCGCCACGGATGGCGATTGGCTGCATCGAGCATGCGACCGACCGGGCCATCGGTTGGAATCGGGTAGCACACAGGGACAATCGTGCGAATGGCGAAGTAGCCGTCGGCATTGGTGCGATAGCGACCGCGCAGGTTACCGAACGGCTGTGCGGTGTCCTGGCCCGAATACATGCCATTTTCGGCGGTCTGCCAGACATCCAGCACCGCGCCGGCCAGGGGATTGCCTCGGGTATCGACCACGCGACCGCGCACCAGCGCCGCTTCACCGGGGGTGAACGCCATCTTCTCGCCGAATTCACGCTCAGGCATGCCTTCGATATAGAACGGCCCGAACACCGTAGTGTCGGTGGCATTGGCACTGTGCCGGTGGTTGATCGCGTCGACCAGCATCGAAACACCGAGGGTATCGGACAGCAGAATGAATTCCTGACGCACCCGGCCATCGCATTTCTGGCCGGTTTCGGTGAGAAAGCGGATGCCTTCAAACCATTCCTGCTCGGTCAGTTCGACCTCACTGACAAACCCGTGCAGGTGGCGCACCAGGCTTTGCATGATCTGTCTGTAACGCGCGTTGGGCGCATGTTTGAAGCTGTTCAGCGCTTTTTCGGAGATCAGTGATTCGATGATTTTGTCTTGATCGGTCATTGTTATTATTCCGACGGGATGAGATCAGGCCGGCGCCAGGCCTTTGAAGGCGCGTGTCAGCAACGCTTCGATCGGGCCTTGTTCAAACGGCCGGGGATTGTAGTAAGGGCTGGCGCAGGCGATTTGCGCGGCTTCGGCCGGTCCGTTTTCAGGCAGGCCGATGTCCGCCAGCGCCAATGGAATACCCAGCTTCCGGTTCAGCGCGTACAGCAAGCCACCCACCTCGCTCGCCTCGCTGCCACCCAGGGCACGCGCGGCGCGCTGCAACGGTCCTGCTGCCGCTTCACGGTTGTAATGGGCGGCATGGGGCAAGACGATGGCGTGCGCTTGTGCGTGGGGCAGATTGAAGGTTCCGCCCAGGGTGTGGCACAGCTTGTGGTGCAACGCCATGCCGACTGACCCCAGGCAGATGCCTGCCAGCCAGGCGCCGTACAACGCCTGGCTGCGCGCCTGCGGATCATTCGGATCATTGACCACGCCCGGCAACGCCTGCGCCAGCGAGCGTATCGATTCTTCGGCCATGAAGCCGATGATCGGGTTGGCGTCCTGGGCGTACAGCGCTTCAACGGCGTGGGCCATGGCGTTCATGCCCGAGCAGGCCGAAATCTGCGCCGGCAATGTCAGCGTCAATTGCGGATCATAGATCACGGTTTTCGGCAAAACCCTGGGGTCACGTCCGGTTTTCTTCAGGCGGTTTTCGGTCAACCCGTAGATCGGCGTCATCTCCGAGCCGGCGTAAGTCGTCGGCACGGCTACGATCGGCAGTCCGGAATCCATGGCAATCGCCTTGCCCAGACCGATGGTCGATCCACCGCCGATGGCCACGCAGCAATCGGCATCCAGACGTGCCGCTTCGACTCGCGCCGCTTGCGCCACTTCCAGCGGAACGTGCATCACCGCCTTCGAATAAACACCTGCCGCACGATCGCCCAGCAAAGCCGCGACCTGTTCACCGAGCCCGTGCTGCTCGGGCGTGGTGAGGATCAGCGCACGCCGGGCACCCAGCCGTTCGATCTCTTCAGCCAACGCCGAGAGCTTGCCCCAGCCGAACACCACGCGGGTCGGCAGGCTTTGGTAGATGAAAGCATTCATGGCAGGCCTCAGCGCTTGAAGTGTGGAGCGATTTTGGCGTCGACGTTGACCCAGACCGAGCGGGCTTCGGTGTAGTCGTGGATCGCCTCGAAGCCCATTTCACGGCCATAGCCCGATTGCCCTACACCGCCGAACGGGCTGCCGGGGCTGACGCGTTTGTAGCAGTTGATCCAGCACATGCCGGCGTGAATCGCGTCGGCCATTTTGTGCGCCCGGGCCAGGTTCTGCGTCCACAGGCCGCTGCCCAATCCGTACTCGGTGCCGTTGGCGATGGCCAAGGCTTCTTCGTCGGTGCTGAAACGCACCACGGTGACGAAGGGGCCGAAGACTTCTTCCTGGCAGACCCGATCACCGGGCTTGGCCTCGACAACTGTGGGTTCGATATAAAAACCGTTGGCCAACGCCTTGTCGTCCGGCGCCTTGCCGCCCGCCAGGATCTTGCCGCCTTGTTCAATGGCGATATCGACGTAAGACATCACGCGGTCACGATGCAGTGCCGAGGTCAGCGGACCCATTTCGGTTTCGGGGTCCATCGGGTTGCCGAGGCGAATGGATTTGGCCAGGGCGATGAAACGCTCAAGGAATGCGTCGGCGATGTCTTTGTGCAGAATCAAACGCGAACCGGCGATGCAGGCCTGCCCCTGATTGTGGAAGATCGCCCAGGCCGCGCCGTTGACCGCCGCTTCCAGGTTGGCGTCTGCAAACACAATATTGGCGCCTTTTCCGCCCAGCTCCAGCTGAATGCGCTTGAGATTGCTTTTCGACGCTTCAACAATCCGCCGCCCCGTCGCCGTGGACCCGGTAAAGGCAATCTTGCCCACATCCAGGTGTTCGGCCAGTGCCTGGCCCGCGGTATGGCCGTAACCCGGCACCACGTTGACCACGCCTTTGGGGAAACCGACTTGCGTCATCAGTTCGACGATACGCAAAGTCGTCAGCGGGGTGATTTCCGACGGCTTGATGACAATGGTGTTGCCTGCTGCGAGCGCCGGGCCCATTTTCCAACTGGTGAACATCAACGGAAAGTTCCAGGGCACGATCTGCCCCACCACACCAATCGGCTTGCGCTGCACGTAATTGAGGAAGCCGGCTTCGACCGGAATCACCGAACCTTCGATCTTGTCGGCCATCCCGCCGAAATAGCGGAAACAGGCGGCGGTGCGCGGTACGTCGAGGCCACGGGAATCACGAATCGGATGCCCGGTGTTGAGGGATTCGAGCTGCGCCAGCTCTTCACCGCATTCTTCGATCCTGTCCGCCAGTTTGAGCAACAGCCGCCCGCGTTCGGCGGCGCCCAGGGCCGACCAGGCCGGGAACGCACGTTTGGCGGCGGCCACCGCGAGATCGATGTCAGCGGCTTCGGCGGCGGCAATGCGGGTGATCAGCGAGCCGTCATGGGGCGAGACGACGTCGATGGTGCCACCGGCGACCGCATCCACGAATCGGCCATCGATATAGAGCTGATTTTGCATAATATTTTCCTCGCACCGCGCCTGGGGCGCAGTGTCTGATGACTTGATTCTTGATCGCCTGGCCCGACAAACGCCGGGCCGGACACCGTTCTCAGAACTCGATCGGATACGGCTTCAGTTCGCCGCTTTCGTAGCGCTGTGGCAGGTTCGGCGTGGCGTTTTCCCAGACCATCAGCATCGAGCGCTTGGTGGAATAGCCCTGGTGGCGAATGTCGGCGGGCATGGCGCAAATGTCGCCGGCACGCATGGTGATGCGGGCACGCGGGTTACCGTCTTCCTTGTCGCCGACATCCCAGATGATCTCGTCCGACAGCTGCAAGAACCACTCCACCCGGTCATTGCCATGGAACACCGGCAGGATGAATTCTTCGGTGGTCGGGCAGAACAGGCTGGCTTTGCACACGGAGGTCACAGACGGGTTCCAGGTCACGTCGGAGCGCGACAGGTACTTGAACAGGCTGAAGGCATGCAGCTCGCCTTCGAAACCTTCAGCAGCGTGCACTTCGGGTTCCTCCTGGGAAACATCGATGAACTGGCGATTGACCGGCAGGTCGTTGCGCAGCGGCGAGTCGTCTTTCAGGCCCGGCATGCGTTTGGTGGCGATGCGGAAGCGTTCGATGGCCTCGATGTTGTTGCCATTCTTGCGACCGAAGGCGCTGCCGGTTTCTTCCGGTGCGGCGAAGGGGTCGAAGGTGGCATTGGTCCAGTCGCGCAGGATCGCCTTGAAGGTCGCCATGATCAGCGGTGTTTCGAAGTTCTCGGTGTAGTTGACCCCGGCGGCCTTGAGCGTGCCATTGAAGGTGCCGGCATACAGGTCGACTTTGCCGTAGTAATTGCGCGTGCCGATAACATGATCGAAGTTGACCCAACCGTAGAAAAAGCCCCAGGCCACATCCCGCATCAGGGCGCGGAGGAAGGCATCCACCGGAATCAGGTGCGAACGGGTCTGCCCTTTGGCGGGCCAGGTGATACGGGCAAAATATTCGTCGCGCGACAGTTCGAAGGCGCCCAACTGGAAGGTGCAATAGCCGGTCACGGGATGGGGCGGGCTGATCTTGACGTCATCGTCGGCAAACAGTGCGGTGTCGGCAGCGGTTTCTAGCATGGCCATGTCGGGTTCCTCTTGTTTTTGTTGGCGGGGGTGGCTGGGCTGATCACTTGAAGCAGATGTCTGCCCACTTCTCGACCGACAACGGTCCTTTGATGGTTTGCTGCAGGATCACGCCCGGGCGGCTGGCTTCGAAGCGATAGGCGGTGCCCACTGGCAACAGGCACTGATGGCCGCGCTTGAGCAACACGTAACCCATGGGTTTGCCGGCGGGAACCTCACCGGCCAGCCGCGTGCCCTCGCCGTCTTTCAACGGCGCATCGAGCTTGAGGAAATCCACCCGTACTTCACCGTCCATGACGATGGCGAATTCGTCGTGTGCTGCCGTGTACCAGGGCGATTGGCCTTCGGCGCGCAGGGTTTCGACGACGTAGCCCAGATTCAGGCCGACCACGACTTTTTCGTAAGGAAGCGATTTGTCCGCCACTTCGAAGATATTCGAAAAGGCGTAATGACTGGCCTGGCCACTGATGATTTCAAGCGACCCTTTGCTGTAATTGGCCAGCGAGCCGAAGACTGTTTCGATTGCCGCGCTACTCATGGTTTTCACCGTTTTGTTGTTGTAGTAACAGTGAGCCAACAGTACGTCGCACCCCTTGCTGGAACAATCAGGCAGTCGGCGACAACAGTGTTCGCGAAACGCAAACACTGGAGGCACTGCAATCCTTGTGGGAGCGAGCCTGCTCCGGGCGGCGTTCCGACGAAGACGGTGTGTCAGCCAACATCCCTGCCGGATGTAGAACCGCATTCGCGAGCAGGCTCGCTCCCACAGGTTTGGTGTATGACTCAGCGCACCCAGCCGCGCTCCAGCAAAGGCTTGTCCCAGCAGGGTTCGTCGCCGAAGTTTTCCACCAGGAAGTCGATCAACGTCCGTACTTTCAGGGCCCGGCGCTGGGTCGCGGGGTACACCGCGGAGAAATTGAAGGAGGACAAGGCGTACTCCGGCAGCACCGGAATCAGGCGTCCGCTTTGCAGATCGTCGCTGGCCACCAGGGTCGGCAAGCAGACAATACACACCCCGGTCGATGCGTAATCACGCAGCAGATGCACGGAGTTCGAACGCACCTGACCTGGCAGGCTCAGTTCCACTTGCTCGTCCTCCCCGCTGAAGATCCAGCGGTTGCGCGACGGGTAGCCCTCATACAGGGCAATCTTGTGTTGCAGCAATTGCTGGGGGTGCGTGGGCATGCCGAATTCTTCGGCATAGTCGGGGGACATGCAGAACAACCGGCGAACGCTGAACAGCTTGCGTTCGATTAGGGTTTCCGCCATGGGCGGGAACATCTGGAACGCCACATCGAAGCCTTCTTCGATCGGGTCGACCACCCGGTCGTTGACGATGACGTCCACCTCGATGTCCGGATACAGCCGCGTGAACTCGGCCAGCATCCTGCCGAAGTGACCGATGGCAAACCCCGGCAGCATCTGCACCCGCAGTTTTCCGGTGGGTTTGGCGCGCAACTCGCGCATGTGTTCGGTCAACGAGTTGAAACTCGCAACCATGTCGGCGCACTCCCGGTAGTACGTCTCCCCTACTTCCGAGAGCCGCACGTGGCGTGTACTGCGATGGAACAACGGCGCATTGATGAACTGTTCCAGTTGCTGGATCCGGTGGGTGATCACCGAGCGGGTCACGCCCAGTTGCTGGGCGGCCCTGGCGAAGTTACCGGTCTCGGCAACACGCACAAAGGCTTCGACACTGAGTAAACGATCCATGGGGCAGGTTCTCTGGAGGTGTAGGAGCGAGCTTGCTCGCGATGAACGCCCAGTCAACGCGGGCATTCAGATAGCCCGCGTTATCGTTAACGACCATCGCGAGCGAGCTCGCTCCTACAGGTAGCCGGACGGTACAGCGAGGTTAGCCTGTCGGCACCTCGCACTCCAGATACCTGACGGCAAGTCATGGCCGGGGTTGCACCGACAACCGCCGTTGCATGGGAAAAACCTGCCAACCCAGCCGCTCACTGATCAGCCCCCACACCCCTTGCGGCGCCTTGAGCATCATCACCACCGCGACCACACCCAGGATGATCATGTACACGGCGCCGTATTGGGCCAGGCATCCGCGCAACGCAAAATAGATCAACGTGCCGATCAAAGGCCCCTCCAGGGTGCCGATGCCGCCGATGATGACGATGAAAATCACCACCGCCGTCCAGTCCTGCAGGTTGAACGCCGCATCCGGGGATATCCTCAGCTTTTGCAGGAAGATCAACGCCCCGACCACTCCGGTGCAACCGGCCGCCAACACGTACACCATCAGCTTGGTCCGGAAGGTATTGACCCCCAGGCTGCCGGAGGCCGGCTCGGAATCGCGGATCGACGCCAGGGCCAGGCCCTGGCGCGAACGCAGCAGGAAGAACACCACCGCCACCGCGCCGATGGCGATGGCCAGTGCGGTGAAGTAGATCAGCATCTCGCGCCCGTCACGGTCATTGCCGATCTGTCGTACGATCGCCGCCGGCAGACTTTGTCCCGAACCGCCGCCCAGACTGCTCATCTGCGCCAGCCCCAGGCGCAAGACTTCGGCCACCACCCAGGTGCCGATCGCAAAGTAAGCGCCGCGCAGCCGGAACACGATCAACGCGGTGGGAATCGCCAACAGTGCGACCGCCACGCCCGAGAGCAGCACCGCGAACAAGGGCGGCACCCCCAGTTGCGTCGACAGCATGAACAACAGATAGCCACCCAGGCCGACAAACGCCTGCTGCCCGACCGAAACCATGCCGGCATAACCCGCCAACAGGTTCCACATTTGTGCCAGGGCCAGGTAATAGGCGAATTCCACCACCAGCCGCAGGCTGGCACGATCGGCCCAGAACGGTGCACTGATCAGCACCAGCACGCACAGCCCGAGCAATGACAGCCCGACCCGGCTGCTGGTGGTTGTGCGTTGTACGCGATAAGTCAGCGCAGGATTATTCAAGGCATTCATCAGTCGACACTCCGGGGAAACAGGCCACGCGGGCGCACGACCAGGATCAGCAGAAACACAAGGTGACCGGCGAGGATTTGCCAGCCGGGATCGATTTTTGCGCCCAGCGCCTGGGCGATGCCGAGAATCACTCCGCCCGCCAGGGTGCCCCACAGGCTGCCCAGGCCGCCGATGATCACGGCTTCAAAGCCGTACAACAGGCGCGCCGGCCCCACGGTGGGATCGAAACTGGTGCGAATGGCCAGGAACACTCCGGCGATCGACACCACCGCCATCGCCAGCGCCATGGCCAAGCCGAAAATATGTGCGTTGTTGACACCCATCAGCCGTGCAGTCTGCTGGTCATCGGAAGTGGCGCGGAACGCACGGCCCAACTCGGTTTTATAGAACAGCAATTGCAGGCCGCCGATGATCAGCAATGCACTGCCGAACACCATTAGCGGCATGATCCCCACGCTGAGGCTGCCCAAGCCGACACTGGCGACTTCCAGATCGCCCTGGGACAGCTTCTGGCTGTCGGCGCTGAAAAACTCCAGCAACACGTTTTGCACGATGATCGACAGACCGAAGGTCACCAGCAGCGGCGGCAGAATGTCCTGGCCGAGTGTCCGGTTGAGCAGGCCGCGCTGCAGCAGGTAGCCGAAACAGAACATCACTGGCACGACGATCACCAGGCTGGCCAGCGGACTGAAACCCAGGTGGTGGACCACCATCAGCGCCAGGTACGACGCCAGTACGATGAAATCGCCATGGGCGATATTGACCAGGCGCATGATCCCGAACATCAGCGACAGCCCTACCGCGAACATGGCGTAGAGACCACCGAGCAACATGCCCTGCAAAAGCGTATTGAGCCATTCCATCACTAAACCCCAAAGTACGCGGCTTTGATTTGCGCCTTGTCGACGTCCCCGGGCCGGCCGGTCAGGGACACGCGCCCTTCCTGCAAGCAATAGAAACGGTCGCAGACACTCAGCGCCTGATTAATGTCCTGTTCGACGAGAATCACCGTGGTGCCGTCGGCCTTGATCGAGGGCAGCGCGGCGTAGATGTCCTTGATCGTGGTCGGTGCCAGCCCCAGGCTGATCTCGTCGCACAGCAGCAAGTACGGGTTAGCCATCAGGCCCCGGCCAATCGCAACCATCTGCTGCTGGCCGCCGGATAGCGCGGTGCCGGGGCGTTTACGCAGCTTTTCCAGAACCGGAAACAATTGATAGATACGGGCCAGCGTCCAGGGTCCCGGGCGTTTGCTGTAGGCGCCGATCTGCAGGTTTTCCTCGACGCTCAGCGATGGAAAAAG
Source organism: Pseudomonas sp. SDO5532_S415 (assembly GCF_054071155.1). NCBI lineage: Bacteria > Pseudomonadati > Pseudomonadota > Gammaproteobacteria > Pseudomonadales > Pseudomonadaceae > Pseudomonas > Pseudomonas sp. SDO5532_S415. The sequence continues at coordinate 13,875 of NZ_JBSVWS010000044.1, forward strand.
CTTTCGACCTTCCGGCACCAGGGCGATGCCGCGCGCTATCACCTGGTTGGCCGCCAGGTCGCCGATGGGCTGGCCCCTGAAGGTGATCGCATTCGGCTGGTTTTTGATCTGCCCCGCCAGCGAGCGCAGGAACGTCGATTTGCCGGCACCGTTGGAGCCGATGATCGCCACGGTTTCGCCCTCATCCAGCGTGAGGCTGATGTCGAACAGTGCTTGAAAGTCGCCATAGCCGGCGCAGAGTCTGTCGATGGACAGCAGGTTTGTCTGGGTCGTCATGTCTCAGCTCCCGATGCCCATGTAAATGTCCTGGACCCGTGGGTCGGCCATGACGCTGCGCGGCTCGCCTTCAGCCAGTTTGGCGCCGAAGTTGATGACCGTCAGGCGGCTGACCACCGCCAGCAAGGCGTGCACGATGTGTTCGATCCAGATGATGGCGACGCCGGCCTTGTGAATGCCCTGGATGGTTTCCACCAGTGCCAGGCATTCCGGTTCGGTCAGGCCACCGGCGATTTCATCGAGCAACAGCAAGCGTGGCCGGGTCGACAAGGCACGGGCCATTTCCAGTCGCTTGCGGTCGAGCAGCGTCAGCGAGCCGGCCAACACGTTAGCCTTGCGCATCAGCCCCGTCAGTTCCAGGGTCTGCGCGCACCATTGGCTGGCCTCCTTGTCGCGCAACCGCGCGCCGAAGGTGGCGCCCACCAGCAGATTCTCGAACACGGTCATTTTCACGAACGGATGCGGGATCTGGTGGGAACGGCCGATGCCTTGCTGGCAACGCCTGAACACCGGCTCGCGGGTGACGTTGCGACCTTCGAAATGGATGCTGCCGCTGTCCGCCGCCACGCCACCGGCGATCAGGTTGAACAGCGTGCTTTTACCCGCGCCGTTGGGGCCGATGATGCCCAGGGCCTCGCCGGGCTGCAGACTCAGGCTCATGGCATCGGTGACTTTCACCTCGCCATAGCTTTTATGCACATCGTTCAGTTGTAGAAGTGGCTGTTGCATGGAGCACCTGCTTGCTTGAACGCGATCAATACGTAATGGCCTGCATCTCGCCGCCCAACGGGATCGCCGGCGCGGTGGCATTGCTGGTCACGATCAGGTCGTATTTGTTGTCATTGCCCAGGCGCCATTGGCCACTGACCAGCGGGGTCTTGGCGACGTTCTTCACCGGTCCGCCGTTCCAGTTGATCGGCCCGACGACGGTGTTGAGATGGGTCTTGAGCAAGGCGTCACGCACGGCCTGCGCATTGCCGATTTCTTCGGTGCGCTGGAGGATGTCCACCGCCAGTTCGAACAGGGCGTGCACGAAGCCCAAGGGTTGCGTCCACTGTTTGCCGGTGGCCTGGGTGAAGCCCTGGGCGAGTTGCCCGGCACTGGCGCCTGTCAACGACGAGCTGAACGGGTGCGTCGGGCTCCACCAGATTTCGGTCGACAGGTTGTTGCCGGCCTTGCCCAGCGCTTCGACCGCCGTGGGAAACAGCAACGCCTTGCCCACCGACACCGCTTTGGGCTTGAACCCCTGCTGGCGGGCCTGGGTCCAGAACGTCGTGAGGTCCGGCGGAATGACCACGCCGGTGACAATCTCGACCTCGGCCTTTTTGAACGCGGCGATCTGCGCGGAGAAATCATCGGTCAGGCTCTGGAAGCGACCGGGGTCGACCAGTTGGAATCCCTTTTGCGCCAGCACCGGTGGAAACCCGAGCTTCGAATCGCCCCAGGCATTGCCATCGCCATCGTTGGGGAACAGACCACCGATCACCTTGTCGGTCTGCATCGCACCCCACATCGAGGTGTAGGTGCCGATCACATCTTCCAGGCCCCAGAAAAAGTGGTAGGTCCACTCAAAACCCTGATCGGGTTTGCCGCCACGGGTGAAGAACCATGGCTGCCAGGGCGCCACCGTGGAAATGCAGGGGATTTCGTTGATTTCGCATTGGTCGGACACCGGGTTGGTGGTTTCCGGTGTCGACGACACCAGCATCAGATCGACCTGATCCGACAGGATCAGCTCGCTCGCCACCTCCGCCGCACGGTTGGGGTTGGATTGGCTGTCCTTGACGATGACTTCCAGGCGGTACGCCTTGCCAGCCACAGTGATCGAGTTCTTCAGGGTTTGCTTGAGCGAGTCGATGATGTAGTTGTCGGCGGCCGCAAACGGCGCCAGCGGCCCGGTTTGCGGGCTGACGTAGCCGAGCTTGATCACCCGCTCGCTGCCCACGGCGAAGTTGAACGGCAGGCTGGCCAGGGCAATCCCGCCGGCGGCGACACTGGTGCCACGCAGGAAATCACGACGTGAGACGTCGCGGCCAAACAGGTTTTTATCGTTGTTATCTGTCATGTAAATACTCCAGTACGGCTACGGGCCGGCAACGTCCGGACGAACAAGGGCGCAACCTGTGGTTGAACCATCAGGCCGGGTCAGCGAAGTGTCGGGTTAGAAAAAGAAACTGACGTCGAAGGACGCAACCACTTGCGAGTCCTTTTGCCCGTCGGCGTAGGCATCGCGACCGGGGCCGGAATGGATGTCGTAACGCAGTTCCGGGCGCAGGCGCACGTTGGGCGTCGGGGTCCAGGCCAGGTTGGTGGTGACGCCGTAGAAACTGCCCCAGGTCGGGTCGGGAATCCCGGTGTTCGGGTCGATGTTGGCCATCATCACGTGTACCGGAGCATCGGTGTAGAACCACTCGGCGCGGCTGTTCCACATCAGGTTTTCGCTCAGTTTGTGATACCACTTGACGTCGGCGCCGTACCAGGTGGCATCGCTTTTGTTGGCGAAGCCGGCGAACGCGCCCTGCTCCTGCGTGCCGTAGTTCAGCTCCAGTGCCACGCGGTTGTTCGGGTCGAGCACCTGGGACAGGGTCAGGTAAGAGGCCAGGCGCTTGTAGTCGTCATCCTTGGTGCCGGCCGGTATCGGCGAGCCGCAACTGCATTCGGCGAAGCTGTCGCCGGCGCCGTTGCCATAGATGTTTTCCCAGTCGATCCAGGTGCTGAAATCCGCCGAGCGCCAGCGTACGTTGGCGATGACATCCGGGTCATGGTTGGGGTCTTGCAGGTTGTTCCAGCCCTGCACCACGCCCAGTTCGAAGCCGAGCATGCTTTCGCCGGGTGCCGATGGCAGTTTGAATGAGTACAGCGCGCCGGCATGCTTGGCCGGGCCGTGCATGAAGGAATAGGTGTGCGAGTAGAAGTCCGTCGGCGCCGGCGACGGCAAGGCGAAGCCGATTTCATTTTCCAGCGGCGTGTGGAAAATCCCGATCATCAGGTTCGAGCCACCGAGCACCGGGAAATAGAAATCGACGAAGGCCTGGGCAATGGTGAACGCTGGGTCTTCAGCCTTGTTGTCGCGGTTGACGCCCAGGTCCTCGTCCCAACCGTAGGTCTTGAAGTAACGCGCATCCTTGCCGTAGAGCGCAGTGACGTTGAACCCCCAGTCCGCTTCTTGCGGCATGGGCCCGGGAAACGGTCCGACACGACCGACCACATTGCTGTTGGGTTTCTTCTCGACGGCCAGGGCGAACTGGTTGAGGTTCACGCCTTCGTCGGTGTTGAAGAAGCTTTGTTTGCTGACGTCATCCGTGCCGTTGTTGTTGTAGATCACACCTGCCTGGCCCCAGCCGTAGATCTTGATGCCGTGTTCACGCTCAAGGCTGTCGCCGAACACACTGCGCACCAGCGAACCCATCGGGTCTTCCGCTGCGCGAGCCATTGAGGGAAACAATATGTCGGCACCCAGAATGGGGGCGAACAGGGTTGCTGCGCAAACCCATGCACGAATACTCATACCTGCCTTCCTTATTTTTATTAGGCGCCAAACCCCAAAAGGGGCGTAAGGCCGAAAGCAAGGTATGACGTCTTGATGAGCCCTGGCTGGAGCTCCACCGGATCGTTGGCCAATCCCGGTGTTCGGCGTAATGGAGGCTACAAGCCCGCCACTACCCCAACAATTCCATTCTCGGCGACTTCAGTGTTTGCGTATTCAGAACAATCCGGGATCCTGTGGGAGCGAGCCTGCTCGCGAAAGCGGTGGGTCAGTCAACATAGATGTTGAAGCTGGTGGCCTCTTCGCGAGCAGGCTCGCTCCCACAGGGGGGCAGGGTCGATCAGGCATCCGCGGTGGCGGGTTGGCGCAGTGGGTAGAGCAGGTCATCGAACTGCGACAGCTTGGGGAATACCAGTGGTTGTTCGTCGCTCAGGTGTTGCAGGCGCCGGGTGTAATCCACCAGGAATTGCTGCCGCGCTTCGTCGCTGATGTACGGCACATGCCAGGCCACGAACGGTTCCAGCACGTCGAAACCGACATACGCCAGGGTGCCGCGCAGGATCGGTCGCAGCATGTCCTGCAACGGGCCATGGATCGCGTCCTCACCAAACATATGCTCGCGGCCACCCAGGGTCACGCTCACCAGCGCCTTCTTGCCGCTCAAGCCACCCTGATCGTAGAAACGCTTGCCCCCATAGCAGATGCCCGACACCAGCACCCGGTCGATCCAGCCCTTGAGCATGGCCGGGGTGGAGAACCAGAAAATCGGGAAGTTGAGGATCAGCAGGTCGGCCCACAGCAGTTTGTCCAGTTCGCCCTGGATATCCGCCGCCAGCGACTGGCTCTTCACGCCCAGGCGTTGCTCAAGCGCATACACCAGGTACTCAGGGTTTTCCCGCTTTGAGAAGTCATCGGCGCTGGCCACCGGGTTCCAGTTCATCTGGTACAGGTCGCTGACCTGTACTTCGTGGCCTTGGGCCTCAAGCGTGGCGACAGCCTGGTCACGCAGCGCGGCGGTGAAGGATTGTGGCTCGGGATGAGCGTGGACGATCAATACTTTCATGGTGGTTCCTTAGACTTTTTCCAGCGTAGGATTTGAATTCGGTGCCGCGCGGCTGGCCAACAGGCGGTCGAGCCAGTCCGGGTCCATCTGCGGTTCCGAGGAGAACAGCAGCCCGGTGTAATCCTGGTGCGGCGGGGTGAATATCTGGCTGCGCGAGCCGTGGTCCACCACCCTGCCCCGCTGCATCACCAGCACCTCATCGGCAATCGCTCGCACGGTGGCGACGTCGTGGGTGATGAACAGATAGGCCACACCAAGCTGCTGCTGAATGCGGTTGAGTAACTTGAGTACGCCTTCGGCCACCAGTTGATCGAGGGCCGAGGTGACTTCGTCGCAAATGATCAGTTGCGGGTCGGCCGCCAGCGCCCGGGCGATGCAGATCCGTTGTTTCTGTCCGCCGGACAGCTCACGGGGCTGACGTTCCATGAAGGTCGCCGGATCCAGTTCGATCATTTCCAGCAGTTCGGCCACCCGCGCACGCAGGGCCTTGCCCTTGAGGCCCAGATAGAAGGTCAGCGGCCGGCCGATGATGTCGACGATGCGCTGGCGCGGGTTCAACGCCGTATCCGGGATCTGGTAGATCATCTGGATCCGCCGCAATTGCTCTTTGCTGCGCTGACGGAAGTCGGCAGGCAGCGGCTGGCCGTCATACAGCACTTCGCCATAGGTCGGAGGCAGCAGGCCGGTGATCAGCCGCGCCGTGGAACTCTTGCCGCTGCCGGACTCGCCAATCACCGCCAGGGTCTGGCCCTTGTACAGCTTCAACGACACGTCGTGCAGCACCGGCTGGTGACCGTAACTGGCGCAGCTGTTGCGCAATTCCAACAGCGGTTTTTCCTCCAGGGGGCAGGCCTTGGGTTCAGTGCGGAAACTGCGCACTGCCCACAACGACTTGGTGTATTCCTCTTTTGGATCGCCGAGCATCTGGCGGGTTTCGGCCTCTTCGACCAGTTTGCCGTGGCGCAGCACCATGATGCGGTCGGCCATCTGTGCCACCACCGCCAGGTCGTGGCTGATATAGATTGCCGCACTGCCGTAGGTCTTCACCGCGTCGCGAATCGCCGCCAGCACTTCAATCTGGGTGGTGACGTCCAGCGCGGTGGTCGGTTCGTCGAAGATGATCAGGTCCGGGTGACAGGCCATGGCCATCGCCGTCATGACCCGCTGCAACTGGCCGCCGGAAACCTGATGCGGATAACGTTGGCCGATCTGCTCGGGGTTGGGCAGGCGCAACACCCGGTACAGCTCCACCGCTTCGCGCATGGCCTGGTCGCGACTCATGCCACCGTTCTTTACCGCGGTTTCCACGTGCTGGTCGATCAGCCGATGGGCCGGGTTGAATGAAGCCGCTGCGCTTTGTGCGACGTAGGCAATGCGCAGGCCACGCAACTGGCGCAGGGCTTCGGGCTTGGCCTTGAGCAGGTCGATGCCGTCGAAGTGCACCGAGCCGCCGGTGATCCGGCAGCCGTCGCGGGTATAGCCCATGGCCGACAGGCCGAGGGTCGACTTGCCCGCCCCCGACTCGCCGATCAGCCCCAGCACCTCGCCCCGCTGCAGGGTCAGGTCGATGCCCTTGATCAGCGGGTGCCAGGCATCTTCGTAATGACCTTCGATGTGCAGGTCGCGGATTTCCAGCAAAGGTTTGGAGGTCGTCATGTTCAGCATTCCTTGAGGCCGCTGGATTTGTGCAGCATCCAGTCGACGACGAAATTGACGCTTACGGTGATCAGCGCTACGGCCAACGCAGGCAGCAACGGGCTGATGTCGCCAAAGGTGATCAGCACGGCGTTGTCGCGCACCATGCTGCCCCAGTCGGCGGTCGGCGGTTGGATGCCCAGGCCGAGGAACGACAGCGCACTGATGAACAGGAACACGAAGCAGAAACGCAGGCCGAATTCGGCAATCAACGGTGCCGCCGCATTCGGCAGCACTTCACGGGTCACCAGCCACCACAGGCCTTCACCGCGCAGACGTGCCGCCTCGACAAAGTCCTGCACCACCACGTTCATGGCCACCGCCCTTGAAAGGCGAAACACCCGGGTCGCGTCCAGCAGCGCGATCACCAGCACCAGCGACGTCGCTGTAGTGCCAACCACGCTGAGAATCAGCAAGGCGAAGATCAGTTGCGGTATCGCCATCAGGACATCGACGACCCGCGACAGCCCCTGATCGACCCAACCGCCCTTGATCGCCGCGATCAAACCGCTCAGGCCGCCAAGCAGGAATGCCAACACCGTGGTCAGGAAGGCAATGCCCAGGGTGTTGCGCGCGCCGTAGACCAGGCGGCTGAACATGTCGCGCCCCAGGTTATCGGTGCCCAGCAGAAATTGTCCGCCCCAGGGCGCGAAGCCCTCGCCCACCACCTGGGTTTCGCCGAACGGTGCCAATACCGGCGCGAACACGGCCACCAGGATGTACAGCACGATCACCAGCAGCCCGAATTTGGCGCTCAGCGGCGCCCGCAATAGTTGTCTTGACAGACTCATGGCTTACCCCTTCGGATGCATCAGGCGTGGATTGCTGGCAATCGACAGCACATCGGCGCTGGTATTGAGCAGGATGTAGGTCGCGGCGAAGATCAGGCTGCAGGCCTGCACCACCGGAATGTCGCGCTTGGCCACCGAGTCCACCAGCAACTGGCCCAGGCCCGGATAGACAAACACCACTTCGACCACCACCACACCCACCACCAGATAGGCCAGGTTCAGCGCCACCACGTTGACGATCGGCGCCAGCGCATTGGGCAAGGCGTGGCGCAAGATGATCCGCGACTGGCTGATGCCCTTGAGCCGGGCCATTTCGATGTACGGGCTGGCCAGCAGGTTGATCAGCGAGGCGCGGGTCATGCGCATCATCTGCGCGATCACCACCAGGCTCAGGGTCGCCACCGGCAGTACCGAGCGCTCCAGCACCTCACCCAGCGAGGCGTTCGGCGACAGGTTGGAAATGCTCGGGAACCAGTTGAGCTTCACCGCGAACACCAGGATCAGGATGTAGGCCACGAAAAACTCGGGGAACGACACCGCGCTCAACGCCGAGGTATTGAGCAAACGGTCGAACCAGCTGTTGCGATACAACGCCGCGAGCATCCCCAGCAGCAGGGCCAGCGGCACCGACACCAGCGCCGCCAGCAGTGCCAGGCTGAAGGTGTTGCCCAGGCGCGCACCGACCAGATCGGCAATGGGCCGCTGGTTGGCCAGCGACACGCCGAGATCTCCTTGCAACAGATTCCAGATCCAGTGCCCGAAACGGGTCAGCGGCGGCATATCCAGCCCCAGTTGCGCCCGATACGCCGCCACGGTTTCCGGGGTGGCGGACTGGCCGAGCATGGCCTGGGCGATATCGCCCGGAAGCATGCCGACCGCGAGAAAAATGATCACTGACACCGCAAACAGCGATAACAGCCCCAGCGCAAGGCGCTGTCCCAACAGCTTGAAAATACTTCTCATCGTGCAGTTCCTTTGAATTGGGGCACGCCTTTGAAGACTGCGAATTACCTGTGGGAGCTAGCCTGCTGGCGATAGCGGGCTGTCAGCCAACATGGATGGCGACTGTGCCGCCACCATCGCTAGCAGGCTAGCTCCCACAGTTGATCTTCATTGTTTGATGGATCGGGGCATTACACCTGCCACCACCGCTCGATCACCCGCAGTCCATCCAGCTCGCCATAGGGCGCAGTCTGCCCACCATGCACAACGCGGTTGGAACGCGCGGCCACGGAGCTGGCGAACAGCGGCACGATCGCCCCGCCGTCATCGCGGCACAGCGCCTGCATTTCGTTGTACATCTCGCGGCGCAGCGGCTCGTTCATCTCGCCACGGGCGGCGTTGAGCAGCTGGTTGAAACGCGGGTTGTCCCAATGGGTTTCGTTCCACGCCGCACCTTTGGCATAACCGATGCTGAACATGCGGTCGGCGGTCAGGCTGCTGTACCAGAACGAGGTGGTGAACGGTTGTTTCATCCAGACATTGGAGAAGAAACCGTCGGCGGGTTCGCGCACCACGTCGATGTCGATCCCGGCCGCACGCGCTTGTTCTTTGAACAGCACCGAGGCGTCGACGGCGCCGGTGTAGGCCGCATCGGAGGCTTGCAGGCGTACCTTGAGCGAATCCAGGCCGGCCTTTTTCAGGTGGAAGCGCGACTTGTCCGGATCGTAGGTACGCTGCTCCAGCGCGGTGTTGATGAAGCGGCTGCCGGGCTGGATCGGGTGATCGTTGCCCACCAGGCCATAACCGTAGAGTACCGACGCCAGCAGGGTTTCGCGGTTGATCGCGTGCTTCATCGCCAGGCGCACGTCGTTGTTCTGGAACACCTGGCTGTCGGTGAGCATCGGGAAGGTGTAGTGCTGCGCGCCCTTGGTTTCTTCGATGATCAGGTTCGGGTTGCGCTTGAGCAACGCCACGGTTTTCAGGTCGACCTTGTTGATCACGTCCACCTGCCCAGTGACCAGCGCGTTGACCCGCGCCGCGCCATCAGAGATGGCAATCAGCTCGGCGCTGGCAAAGTGCGCGCGTCCGGCTTTCCAGTAATCCGGGCTGCGTTCCAGGGTCATGCGCACGCCCGGTTCGAAGTCCTTGAGGCGATAGCCGCCGGTGCCGACACCGGCCTGCCAGTCCGGCGTTCCGTCCTTGCTCGGCATGATCACCAGATGGTAATCGGCGACCACGTAAGAGAAATCGGCGTTGCCCGAGTGCAGCTCGAACACCACGCTGTCGCTGCCATTGGCACTGACCTTGGCCACATCGCCCAACACGGTCTTGGCCGCCGACGTGGATTTCTCGCCGAGGTGATGCTGGATCGACGCCACCACATCGTCAGCGGTCAGGGTCTTGCCGTTGTGGAAGGTCACGCCCTGGCGCAGTTTGAAGGTCCAGACGCGCGCATCCGGCGTCGAGGTCCAGCTTTGCGCCAGTTCGGGGATCGCAGTGCCATCAACAGCAATTTCGGTGAGGGTGTTATAGACCGCCGAGAAGCCGACGAAGGTGAAGGTGTCGCTCCAGGAACCAGGGTCTTTGGAGTCGGTGGTGCTGCCGCCGGCCAGACCCAGGCGCAGTACACCACCGGGTTTTGGCGTGGCTTCCTGAGCCATTGCGCCAAACGGCAGGCCCATGGAGAACGCCCCGGCCATCGCCGCAGCCGCTGCGCTGTACTTGAGAAAGTCCCGGCGCGCAGAGCTGAATTCATGGTTCGCTTGAGTAATCTTGTTTTTGTTATCGCTCATTGCATTGCCCCTGATAAACGCTAATGAAATACCTGTTCAAAACCACGCAAGGCACCGGGCATAGGCCCGGTGCGTAAAACGTTCAAATTGCCATCGGTCACACCTGGATCGCCTTCACTTCGACGAACTCACTGAGCCCCTCTTCCCCCCATTCACGTCCATTACCCGATTGTTTGTAGCCACCGAACGGCGCCTGGTAGTTGAACGCCGCGCCATTGAGAAAACACTGGCCCGCGCGCAATTGCCGACCCAGTTGCAGCGCGCGCTCGGCGCTGCCGGCCCAGACACCGCTGGACAGGCCGAACGGCGAGTCGTTGGCGATCTGGATGGCTTGCGCCTCATCGGCATAGGGAATCAGGCACAGCACCGGGCCGAAGATTTCTTCCTGGGCGATGCGCATTTGGTTGTCGACATCGGCGAACAGCGTCGGGCTGACGTAGTAGCCGCGCTCAAACTCTGCCGCTAAATCGCCACCGCACAGCAGGCGTGCGCCCTCCTGTTGGCCGACCTTGATGTAATCGAGCACCGTGCGGCGTTGCCCGGCAGAACACATCGGCCCCAGGAAACTCTGTGGATCGAGCGGATCGCCCATCTTCAGGCTCAGGGTTTCGGCCAACGCAATCTCCACCGCTTCTGCATAGCGGCTGGCCGGCAGCAGCATGCGGGTCAACGCGGTGCAGGTCTGGCCGGAGTTGATCATCACGTCCTGTACGCCGTAGCGCACCGCAGCGTCCAGATCGGCGTCTTCGGCGATCAACAGCGCCGATTTGCCACCCAGTTCCAGGCACACGCGCTTCACCGAAGGTGCCGCTGCCTGCGAGACCCGCACGCCGGCGCCGGTGGAACCGGTGAACGACACCATGTCCACGTCCGGGTGTCTGGCCAGGGCTTCACCGACTTTCGAACCCGGACCGCTGATCAGGTTGAACACCCCGGCTGGCAGGCCGATGTCTTCGATCATCTGAGCGAGCAAAAATGCGTGCAGCGGGGTTTCCTGGCTCGGCTTGACCACCACGGTGCAACCGGCAGCGAGGGCCGGCGCGAGTTTGCCGATCAACTGGTGCAGCGGGTAATTCCACGGGTTGATGAAGGCACAGACGCCCACCGCTTCACGGATCACCAATGAATTGCCGACTTCACGCACCTCATCCATCAAACTGGCGAGTTCGACGTACTGCTCAAGGCCGATGATCGGCCCGTCGACTTGCACCGAACGACACCATTGCACCGGCATGCCCAGTTCGGTGGTGATCACCGCCGCCATCTCATCGGCGCGGGCTTTCAGTTGTTCGGCCAGTGCGCGGATGTACCCGGCGCGGACGCTGGACGGCGTGCGCGACCATGAGGCAAAGGCCTGGCGCGCCGCCGCCACGGCGTTGTCGACATCGCGCTCATCACCCAGCGGCACACTGCCGGCGACTTCTTCGGTGGCCGGGTTGATCACCTCGGCGATGCCTTGCCCCGACGGGGTTTGCCAGCGCCCGTCAATGAACAGTGACTTGTGGTTAAGCATTTACTTGCGTCTCCATCAATTCTTGAGCACAGCGCGCGATGCGCTGACAGGCATCGCGCAAGGGCGCGGCCCCCACCACCAGCCCGAGGCGAATATGACCGGCCGCGCTGGGACCAAAAGCTTCGCCGGCCAACACCGACACGCCATGGCGATCCAACAGGCGATCAGCGAACGCCTGGGCGCTGAGCCCGGTTTCACGGATGTCGACCATCACGAACATGCCGCCATCGGGTTTCAAGGCGCGCACGCCGGGGCAATCGGCCAGGCTTTCGCAGACCAGATCACGACGCTGGCGATAAGCTTCGCGCATGGCATCCAGTTCCGGCAGTTGGCTTTCCAGTGCGACCACGGCGGCGTCCTGAATGAAATCCGGCGAGCCGTAGAGCATGCACAGCGCGAGGTTTTCCAGGTGCGCGGCCAACGATGGCGGCGCCACCACCCAGCCCACGCGCCAGCCGGTCATGGCGTGGGATTTCGACAGGCTGTTGAGGGTCGCGGTGCGTTCGGCCATGCCAGGCAAACTCGCCGGGCTGACGTGTTCGCCGTCGAACAGCAGCTCGCTGTAGACCTCGTCGGAAATCAGCCACAGGTCGTGGGCGATGCACAGTTCGGCCAGGGCTTGCCAGGTGCTGCGCGGCAGGCTCGCCCCCGACGGGTTGTGAGGGCTGTTGAGCGCCAGGGCGCGGGTACGCGGGGTGATGCACGCGGCAACGTCTTCGGGCAGCACGCGAAAACCGTTTTCCGAACGCACCGGCACCGGCACAACGACCGCGCCGCAGGCACCGAACACCGCTTCGTAGGTGACGTACATCGGTTCGGCGACGATCACTTCATCGCCGGGATTGAGCACGCACTGGGCCACACTGAACAGCGCGCATTGCGCACCGGCCAGCACCGTCACCTGATCCGCCGTGACCCGTTGGCCACTGCGTTGCCGGTGGCGTTTGGCGATGGCTTCACGCAAGACGCGCTTGCCACGCACCTCGGCGTAGTGGGTGTTGCCGGACAACAGGCTGTCGATGGCGCCCTGCACGATGGGTTGCGGCGTGTCGAAATCCGGGTCACCCACCGACAACAGCAGAATGTCCTTGCCCTGCTCCAGCATGGCCAGTGCGCGGTAATGAATATCCCAGGCGGCAGCGCCGTCTCCGGCGATACGTTGAGTCAGATCGGAAAAGCGCATGGCCTTCCTCCTATAAACACGATTCTGTAGGAGCGAGCTTGCTCGCGAAAAACATCAGGGCAACCCAGTCATTCAGACAGTGCGCGTTTTCGTTGGCGTCCATCGCGAACAAGCTCGCTCCTACAGTGAACTCAGCGAACGCAGGCATGCTTGAGCTCGATCAGGGTGACGCCATTGCGATTGAAGCCGTGGCGCAAGTCGGTTTGCAGTTCCGCGAGGTTCTGCGGCTGAGTCACGGTGCAACCGAAGGCGCGACCCAGGGCGGCGAAGTCGGGATTGCGCGGCAGTACGCCGATGGGCTCGATGTCCAGGCCGAGCATGTCGTCACGGATTTGCCCCAGCGCGTCGTTATTCCACAGCAACACCACCAGCGGGCTGTCCAATTCCTCCACCGCCGTCGCCAGTTCCTGCGCGGTGTAGAGGAAACCGCCGTCACCCACCAGTACCAGGCCCGGACGTTGCGGCGCGCCGAACTTGGCGCCGATACCGGCGGGCAAGCCGTAACCCAAGGTGCCGTAGCCGGTCGGGTGCAACCAGCTGCGGGTTGCCTGGCTGGCAAAGGCGTAGTTGCCGGTGTAGGCCAGTTGGGTCATGTCGGTGCTGATGAAGGCGTCGGCCGGCAGTTCGGCGGCAATGCGTTGCAGAATCGCCTGGTGGATCGATTGCAACGGACCATGGCCCGCCTGAATCGCCTCACGCAGTGCCGCGACCTTGGCAATGGCTGCGTCGGCATCACGGACGTCCGGTGACAGGCGTTCCAGCAAAGCCGCCATCGTCTGTTGCGCATCGCCATGCAACGCCACGGCACACGGGTAAAAGTCGTTGAACTTGCGCGGATCGATGTCCACCCGCAGCAGTTCGGCATTGAGCGGCAGGCGTTCGCGCCAGAAGTCGGTGTCGGCCATTTCCGTGCCGACCGCCAGCACCACATCGGCCTCGGCGATCAGGTTCCAGCCCGGTTCCACACACAGCGACGAACCGGCATTCAGTGGCGCGTCCGGTGGCAGCAAGCCTTTGCCGGCAACACTGGTGAACAGCGGCGCGGCCAATCGAGTGCTCAGTTCCTTCAATTGCGGCGCGGCATTCAAGGCGCCGCCACCGGCGATGATCATCGGCCGCTTGGCGCCCTGCAGCTTGGCTGCGGCTTCGTCCAGCACGGTGTCGGCCGGCGTACCGCGACCGGGGCGGCGCACCACTTCGTTACTCCAGTCGCGGGCGACCGGTGCGGACAACACGTCCAACGGCACCGAAATATGCACCGGGCGCGGACGTTCGCTGTCGAACACCGCGTAAGCACGGGCGATCAGCTCGGGCAGGTCCTCGGCGGTCAAGGCCACCGCCGAGAACGCGGTGATCGGCGCGGTCATCGCACGCTGGTCCTGGCACTCGTGGAGGATGCCCCAGCCCTTGCCGAGGCTGGCGGTATGGTTGACGCTGGAAATCACCAGCATCGGAATCGAATCGGCGTAGGCCTGACCGATGCCGGTGGCGGCGTTGGTCACGCCGGGGCCGGTGATGACAAAGCACACGCCGGGTTTGCCGCTGACCCGCGCATAGCCGTCGGCCATGAAACTGGCGCCCTGCTCATGCCGCGTTAATACATGGCGAATGCCGCTGCCGGGCAAGCCGCGATACAACTCCAGCGTGTGCACGCCGGGAATGCCGAACACGGTGTCGACGCCGTAGTTGGCCAGCAGACGCACCAGCGCCTGGCCACCGGTCAAGGTTTTGCTTTGCATGTTCAGGTCCTCACGCATGAGCGATGCGAATCAACGCATCGACCGCGGTCGTGCCATCGGCACCGACCAACAATGGGTTCACATCGAGTTCCAGCAACTGCGCGGCGTTCTCGCAGGCGTAATCGGCCACGGCGCGGATCGCTGATACCAGCGCCTCCAGATCCGCCGCCTGGCGACCGCGAAAGCCTTGCAGCAACGGAGCGCTGCGCAGGCTGAGCAAGGCCTGGCGAATCGCCCCATCGGTGGTCGGCAGCAACAGGCTGCGACTGTCCTTGAGCAACTCCACCAGAATCCCGCCGGCGCCAATCACCAGGGCCAGGCCGAAATCGTTTTCGCGCTTGATCCCGACAATCAACTCGGCCAGTGGTGGCTTGGCCATCGGCTCCAGAAGCAGCTGATCGAAAACCACGTCCGGCGCATACGCCTTGATGCTGGCGCGCATCCTGTCCAGCGCGGCGCTCAGGGCCGCGGGATCCTTGAGGTTCAGCGCCACGGCACCGGCTTCGGTCTTGTGCGGCAGGTGTGCGCTGACGGCCTTGAGCACCAGCGGATAACCCAGTGTTTCGGCGTCCTTCAGCGCGTTGTCCGGCGTACTCAACACACCGTTGGGCGTCGGCAGGCCAAAGGCACGCAAGGCCTGCTTCGAATCCCATTCGTTGAGCAATTGACCTTCACCTTCCAGCGCTTGCGGGCACAGCGGCACCAGTGCCGATTCGCCGAGCGCCAGCAATGCCTGACACTTGCGCTGGTAACCGGCGATGCGACCCCACGCGGCCAAGCCGTCTTCAACACCCTGCAACGCCGCCACGCCCTGGGCATGCAAACGCTCACGGGCGTGAGGCGGCAGCAACTCGGGGAAGGCCGAGGTGACGAAACCGGTCTTGCCATGACGTACCAGCGCCTTGCAGTACAGGTCCAGCAGCAGGTCGCATTCCTTGCGCTCGCCGGTGAACGCCGCCGGGTAGTCGAGCACCAGCATCGCCGCGTCCGCTTCAGTGCGCAGAGCACTGTCGAGCATGCAGTTCAGGGCCTCGCCGTCGCCCCAGATCGCCGTGGTGAAATCCAGCGGGTTGACCAGGTTGGCGTAGCTCGGCAACACCTGCGCCAATTCGCCGACTTGCCCTTCATCGAGCTTCGGCAGACTCAGGTCATTGCGTTCGGCGTAGTCGGCAATCAGTCCGGCGTCACCACCGGAACAGGCCAGCGCGATCAAGCTGTCGCCCGCCGGCAGGTTGCCGCAGGCCGCGGCTTTCAGCGTTTCGACAAAACTCACCGGACCGCTGACACGAATCACCCCGAGCCGCGCAAACAACGCGTCGTACAGCGCATCGGAACCGGACAGCGAACTGGTGTGACTCAGGGCCAGTTCGGCGCCGATCTGCGACACGCCGGTTTTCAAGGCGATGATCGGAATGCCCTTCTCCAGCGCCTTGTGCGCGGCGCGGGCGAACCCCGGTACGTTTTTCAGGCCTTCCAGGTGCAGGCCGATAGCGGTAACCCGTGGCTCATCGAGCAATACATCCATCAATTCCGCCACGCCCAGTTGCGCCTGATTGCCCACCGATGCCATGTAGGCCACCGGCAGCGAACGGTCGCTCATGGACAGGTTGTAGGCGAAGTTGCCGCTCTGGGTCAGCACCGCCACGCCCTTCTCCACCGCTTTGCCGCCGTGGGCCACCGGCCACAATGCGGAGCTGTGCAGGTAGTCGAGCAGGCCGTAGCAGTTGGGGCCGAGCAACGCCATGTCGCCAGCGGCTTCAAGCAATTGTTGTTGCAGGGCCTGACCTTCGGCGCCGGTCTCGGCAAAACCCGAGGCATAGCAGATCGCGCCGCCGGTGCCGATGACGGCCAGTTCGGCGACGCAGGTCAGGGTCAGGTCGCGGTTGGTGGCGATGAACACCGCGTCAGGCCCGCACGGCAAGTCGGCAATGCTGCGCACGCAAGGCACGCCCTCAAGGCTGTCGTGCTGCGGGTTGACCAGCCACATCTGCCCCGGGTAGCCGCCGTCGGCGCAACGCTTAAGGGCGCGGGCCATGCTGCGGCCGCCGACGAACGCCACATGGCGCGGCGCGAGCATGCGTTTGAGGTTGTCACGAATGGTTTGCGACATGGGAATTCTCCGGACCGATCAGCGCAACAGCGGCCGCAGCAGCTCGCGGGAAATGATGTGGCGCTGGATTTCCGAAGTGCCTTCCCAGATCCGCTCGATCCGCGCGTTACGCCAGATGCGCTCCACCGGACCTTCGTCCATCAGGCCCATGCCGCCGAAAATCTGCACCGCCTCATCGGCCGCGCGCCCCAGCACCTCGCTGGCGAACAGCTTGGCCATGCCGGCCTCGCCATCGGTCATGGTGCCCTGGTCCATCTTCCACGCGGTATGCAGGGTCAGCAGTTCCGCTGCGCGGATTTGCGTGGCCATGTCCGCCAATTTGAACGACACACCTTGATAGGTGCCGATCGGCTGGCCGAATTGCTTGCGATCCGCCGCCCATTGCAGCGATACGTCCAGCGCCCGTTGCGCCTGACCGACGCAGTTGGCCGCGACCATCACTCGCCCGGCGGTCAGCCAGGCATTGGCAACGTCCCAGCCCTTGCCGACTTCGCCCAGCACCTTGGAGGCCGGTACACGGCAATCGTCGAAGAACATTTCGAAGGTGTGATAGCCACGGTTGCTCACGCACTTGGGTCCACGCCGAATGGTCATGCCGGGGGTGTTGCGGTCGACCAGGAACGAGGTCACGGCGTTGCGCTTCTTGCCGTTTTGCTCGTAAGTGTCGGTGACGGCGAAAACGATGGCGAAATCGGCGTGGCCGGCGTGGCTGATGAAGTGCTTGCTGCCGTTGAGAATGAAGTCGTCGCCGTCACGCACGGCGCGGGTCTTGATTGCGTTGGCATCGGAACCGGCACCCGGTTCGGTGAGAGCGAAGCAGTCGATTTTCTCGCCCTGGATGCACGGCAACAGGTAGTCGTTGATCTGTTCGCCCTTGCAGGCCATGAGGATCTTCGATGGCCGCGCCACGAAGACGTGCAGCGCCCAGGAGACCTTGGACAGTTCGCGCTCGATCAGCGCCTGGGACAGGTAATCCAGGCCACCGCCACCCACCTCTTCCGGCATGTTGAAGGCGTAGAAACCGGCGGCAATCGCCTTGCCGCGAATCTGCGCCGCCAGCGCCGGGGAGACTTCGTCGGCACGGTCGACTTCGTCTTCATAGGGCAGCAGTTCCTTGGTAACGAAACTGCGGACCGCGTCCACCAACATTTCTTGTTCTTGGGTCAGTTGGAAATTCATGGTGCTACCTGTTGTTCGTGTGCTGATGGGTATGTGCCGTGGCTTATCGACCGATGAAACGTGGCGGGCGTTTTTCCATGGCCGCGCGCAGGGCTTCGTTGCCGTCTTCACTGCGCCCGCACAACAGGCCGGCGGCCAGTTCCGCCTGCAGTTGCTCGGGCAAGCTGCGGTCGGCGCCTTCGCGCATGAGCTTTTTGGTCTGGGCAAAGGCAAAGGTCGGCCCGGCGGCCAGGCGTGCGGCGAGTTCACTGGCGACGGTCAGCAACTGATCATCGGCGCAGACATCGCTGACCAGGCCGGCGTCGAGCGCGCGGTCAGCCCCCCACAATTCGTCAAGGAACAACAGGCGCTTGGCCTGCTCGGTACCGATCAGCCGTGGCAGGTGCCAGCTGGCACCGGCATCCGGCGAGTAAGCCATGCTGGTGTAGCCGGCCTTGAAGCGCGCCGATTGCCCGGCGATGCGCAGGTCGCAGCACAGGGTCAGGTCCATGCCCGCGCCAACGGCAGTGCCGTTGATGGCGGCGATAGTCGGTTTTTCCAGGCTATGCAGGCGGGTCATCAGGGCGTGGGCGGTTTCGGTCCAGCCATAGGTTTCCAGTGCGCCCCGGGCTTCGGCTTCGGCCCATTCGTCAAGATCGGCCCCGGCACAGAAACTGCGCCCACTGCCGGTCAGCACCACCACACGAACCGCCGGATCGGCGTTGTACGTGTCGAGCAAGGCATGCAGGTTTTTCAGGGTCGGGATGTCCAGCGCGTTGCGCTGGGCGGTGCGATTGAGGGTGATCCAGGCAACGCCTGCTTCGACCTGACTGAGCAGCGAATCGTGGGTAGTCATGCGAGTCCTCGAATTATTGTGTTTGGTCTGAGGTGTTGCGACTTGAGGCCATACTAAACGAGTGTTCAGTAAGGCGGCAATTGGTGGCGAAGTAGGCTGTAACAGACTAAAAAACTATCTATCAGATTGTTTTATAAGGTGTTTTTATCGATATTGATTTTTAGGCTGATGACTCTGTTACAACTTCGAACAACTGCCGACAGGGCACCGTAAAACAACTGTGGGAGCGAGCCTGCTCGCGAAAGCGGTGCCTCAGTCAACAGGGATGTTGAATGTGATGCCGCCTTCGCGAGCAGGCTCGCTCCCACAGGGGGGGATGTGTTGAACTTGGGGGCTATGCGTTCGGCAGGCTCGGCGCCAACACTTCTTCACGCTTGCGATGGAACAGGAAGTACGCGCCATAGCACAGCGCAATGAATCCAAAGCCCCAATACAACGAAGGGCGCTGGGTCTCATCCAGTGCCAGGAACACGAACAACGAGCAGCACAACGCGATGCACATCAGCGGCAACACCGGGAACCACGGGGCGCGGTATTTCAGGTCGCTGAGTTTGCCGCCATCGCGCAGGTAGGCCTTGCGGAATTTGTATTGCGCCAGGGCGATGACAATCCAGGTCACGGTGCCGGACATCCCGCTCACCGCCATCAGCACCATGAACAGCGTGTCGGCGGCGACGAAGCTGGTCATCAGCGACACCAGGGCAAAGCACAAGGTGATGCTCAAGGCGCGCAACGGCACCCCACGGTTGCTCAGCGGCGAAAGGCTTTTGGGCGCCATGCCGGTTTTCGACATCGCCCACAGGATGCGGGTCGAGGCGTACAGGCCGGAGTTGCCCACCGACAGAATCGCCGTGAGGATCACGAAGTTCATCAGGTCGGCGGCGTACGGAATGCCGACCATGTCGAACACCTGCACGAATGGGCTTTCCATCAGCCCCGCCTGCTGCCACGGCACGATGGCCGACAGCACGACAATCGCCAGCACGTAGAAAATCAGCACGCGGAACACCACATTGCGCACTGCACGGGGAATGCTTTTTTCCGGCTGATCGGTTTCGCCGGCGGCCACGCCCATGATCTCGCAGCCCTGGAAGGCGTAGACCACGGTCATCATCACCGCAAACACCGCGGACATGCCGTTGGGGAACAGTGAGTCACCGATCAGATTGCTCATCATCGGCGCCGGTGCGCCGCTGGTCAGCGGAATCGCGCCAAAGATCACCAGCACACCGACGATGATGAAACCGAGAATCGCCGCGACCTTGATCCCCGAAAACCAGTATTCCGCCTCACCAAAGGCGCGGGTCGCCAGGGCATTGAGGCCGAACAACACCACCACGAAAAGCGCCGACCAGTACCAGATCGGCACCTCCGGGAACCAGCGGGTCATCAGCATCCCGGCGGCGGTGAATTCCAGGCCAACCGTGGTCGCCCAGCTCATCCAGTACACCCAGCCAATCATGAAACCGGTGGCCGGGCCGATGAACTTAGTCGCGTGGGTCTGGAACGAACCGGATACCGGCATCTGCACCGACAGTTCGCCCAGGCAGACCATCACCAGGTACATCAGGAAACCGGCAACGAGGTAGGCCAGTATCGCTCCCACCGGGCCGCCCTGGTTGATGATCACGCCGGAGCCCATGAACAGTCCGGTGCCGATCACGCCCCCCAGGGACAGCATGAAAATGTGCCGGCTTTTCAGGGCGCGGGTCAGATGGATGCCTTTGCGTTCGATGTTTTCGCTCATGTCCGACACCTCAGCAGTCAGTGAGGGGCGCGGCGCATGACAGGCGGTCATGGCTCGGGGAAGGATCAGCTTTACGGCAATTCATTATTATTATCTCCAATAAGCTTCGAAGACCGCGCTGCGGCGGTTGCGTCGATTATTGGAAAGCCATGTAAGGCCCTGTTGTACGTAAAGATCAAAGATGTAAAAAGTAGTAACAACCTTGTACAACCGAATAGCTGTGGGAGCGAGCCCGCTCGCGAAAGCGGTGAGTCAGTCGACTTCAGTGT
>NZ_JBSVWS010000045.1:0-33435 GCF_054071155.1 Pseudomonas sp. SDO5532_S415
GAGTCGTCTGATACACCGCTTTCGCGAGCAGGCTCGCTCCCACAGGGGACTGAAGTGTTCACTATTTCACTGGCAACACCCCTTCCCAACCCGGCAAAAACATGACGCGCTAATTTCCACATCCGCCCGCGCCTTGGCCAGATCCAGGCGGATTTTCGCAGCAGCGGCTTCAGTATCCCGGCCCAGTCGCTTCAGGCATTCGACGTAGCCGTGCAAACTCCACACATTGTCCAGGTGCCAGGAGGCGCGGCTGAGGGTGTTGTCCAGGCCGAGGTCGGCGCGGTACGCCTGCAGGGCTTCTTCCACCCGCCCCTGTTCCAGCAGCAGCGCGCCCAGGGCGTGGCGCACCGGTTGCATCCAGCCCCAGGGTTCGTCGTACGGCAGGTTGTCGTCCAGTTCTTGTGCCTGACGCAAGTGATGGAAAGCGCAATCGAAGTGACCTTTGCGGTATTCGATTTCCCCGTTGAGCATGGCGCCGGCCACGGCCAGGATGTCGACGCATTGGTTGTTGAACAGGTAGCGGGTTTGCGGCACGCGAGCCCAGGCTTCGAGGAACAGGTGCTGTTCGGATTCGGCGGCGGCGACTTGGCCGGTAGCGGCGTAGGCCACGCCTTTGGCGTAGTGCAGCATCGCGGTGGTCACGCAGTACAGCGCCTGATCGACAGGCAGTTCTGTTGCGAGGATGTCTTGCCATTTGCCGAAGCGGATCTGCACGTGGACCTTCATCGACACGAAGCTTTCCAGCCAGTCGGCCATGGGGGGTTGTTCCACCCGCAGCAGTTCCTCCTTGATGGTCGAAGCCAGTTGGTCGGCGGCTTCCAGGGCCGGATGGTACTGGCCGAGGAACATCGCCGAGTAAAGTTTGAAGTGGTAATTGTGGCTGCGATACAGGGTGTAGAAGTTGATCGGTCCTTGCTGTTCCAGGTATTTGCGGTCGGCCTGGATCGCCCGGTGATTGGTGATCATGGCCCCGCGATAATCGCCGCAGAGCACGTCGATGTGCGACGGCATATGGCGCAAGTGCCCGGCGTCCGGCACCAGGTCGCGCAGGACATCGCCGGCGCGCAGTGCCCGTTCGGGATACGGTGACATTTCCATGGTGTGGACGTACATGTGCAGCACACCAGGGTGCGGTGTATCGCCGTGTCGCTCCATGCGTTGCAGGGCTTTTTCCAGCACGGCGACGGCCTCGAGGGTGTCGGCGCCCGCTGCCGGTTGAGCGGTTTTCAGGTCCCACAACTGCCAGGGCGTGCGGTCGATCAGCGCTTCGGCAAACAGCGCCACCACATCAGGGTCGTCGGGAAAGGATCTGTAGACATCGCGCATGGACGCCGCGTAGGCATCGTTCCAGCTGAAAAGTTGCTCGACGCTGTCCGCCTCATCGGCCTGGTAGCGTTGCTCCAGCGCACGGATCAGCCCTTGCTCCACCGGTGATGCACGGTCGAGGTGCGTCAATGCGGCTTGCGTTGCCCGGCGAGCCTCGGCCACGGCCTCTTTCAACTCCTGCTCGATGAAGGCATCCCAGCGTTTGTTGTAGTTGGGGCCCGAGGCGTAGGCGATGCCCCACCACGCCATGGCGCAATCGCGGTCGTGTTCGAGGGCCTTGTGGAAACAACGGATGGATTCGTCGTGGTTGTAGCCGTAGCACCACACCAGGCCACGGTCGAACCAGAGCTGGGCCTGCGACGAGTTCGTCGTCACCGGGCGGCTGTAGGTGCCCAAATCGTAATAGTCGTGCATCGGTTTACCCTCTCGATCAGAGCGTGGAACTGGGTCGAACCAGCATACCCCCAAGGTCTCGATGGGGTGGCGCAGCCGACGACAGGCTGCATCCGCCACCGGGGGAGCCAATAACATGGCAGCCGGTCTCTGTAGGAGCGAGGCTTGCCCGCGAAGGCGTCGTGTCAGGCGACATTGAAGTTGAATGTACCGCCCTCTTCGCGAGCAGGCTCGCTCCCACAGGGGATCACCGAACAACCATTGACTGCGTCAATAGTCACCATTAACTCAATGAAGTTCTCTTAAAAACTGTGCGGCGTAACATCTGCTCCATACCAACCAAATACCCCCGGAGCACACGATCATGAAACGCCAAACCATTCTCAGCATCGCTTTTTCGATCTTCGCAGTGAACGCTTTCGCCGCGACCTCTGCTCAACCTGTAGTCGCTGAAGGCGGCTCGGATCGTCTGATCGAAAGCCGTGTGGCGGAAGGTGGCGCTGATCGCCTGCTCGAAAAACGCGCTGTTGCCGCCGATGGTTCGGATCGTTTGAAAGGCAACACCATCGCCGCTGATGGTTCTGACCGCCTGAAAGGCAACACCATTGCCGCTGATGGCTCGGATCGCCTGAAAGGCAACACCATCGCCGCTGATGGTTCTGACCGCCTGAAAGGCAACACCATTGCCGCTGATGGCTCGGATCGCCTGAAAGGCAACACCATCGCCGCTGATGGCTCGGATCGCCTGAAAGGCAACACCATCGCCGCTGATGGCTCGGATCGCCTGAAAGGCAACACCATCGCCTAAGTAAATGGCTACACCGCACCCTCCGAAAAGCCCGGCCTGATCAGCCGGGCTTTTTCGTGCTCTCATTCAATCGGCCCATCGTCTATCCTGTGCCCCCGCAAAGTTACCGGAGACACTCGTGCCGCTCTTGACCGCCCGTGAGGTTTACCAGCCATTGCGCGACGCCGCCCTCGACCTTCACCCACTCAAGCGCGTCGCTGAACAACCCGAAACGGGCCTGGTGCGGGTCGACATCGAAGGCTGGCGTCTGACCCTCGATGTCGACGGTGGGCACCTGCGCCACTGCCTGCATTGCCAAAGCCCGGACGGTCGGGTCTTCGAGGGCGGACAGCGCTACGGTACAGACCCGGTGAGTTTGCTCAGCACCTGGGAACTGGCGCAGGTCGAACGTTTGCTCGCCGCTGGCTGAACCGGCTGTTCAATCCTGCAACCCGTCAAAGCGTTTCAGTGAAACGCTGAAAGATCCAGCTCGCTGCGCCCCCGCATGCACCACTGCGCCAGCGCCTCGCCCAATGCCGCGGAGTGCTTGAAACCATGGCCCGAGCAGGCGGACACCACGAGGGTATTTTTCAGGGTCGGGTGTTCGTCGATGATGAAATGGCTGTCCGGGGTGACGGTGTAGGCACACACCGCCGACTTGACCAAACGTGAGCTGACGCCAGCAATTTTGCCGCGTACGTGGGTGTCGAACATGTCCCGGGCTTCGGCTGCGCTGATGGTTCTGTCCAGTGTGTCTGGCGAAGATTCTTCGCTGTATTGCTCGGTGGCGACTTTCAGGCTGCCCTCACCTGGCAGCGGTGGAAAACCATAGTTCGAGTCATCATCACCTGAGCCGTGGTAGTAGATGAAGGTAGGCGACACCGGGGCAAAACAGGCACCTTCTTCCAGTTCAAACCAGAACAGCTTTTGCCGGCAAACCCGGAGCAAACGGTCGAAGGGTTGGCCGAGCAATTCCCTGGACCACATGCCGGCGCTGATCACCACTTTATCGGCGTAAATCGTGCGCTGGTCGGTGATGACGGTGACTCCCTGCTCGTCGGAGGTGATCTGCGTGACGGTTTCGCCCTTGAGCAGTGTGGCACCACGTTCCTCGGCGAGTTGCAGTTGCACCGCGATGCAGCGTTCCGGGCGGACATAGCCGCCACTGGGTTCGAAATAGCCGACGGCGGTATCCAACACCGGGGAGAACTGCGCAAAACGCTGGCGGATCTGTTCCGCCGACAGCGCTTCATGTGCGATGCCATTGGCTTTTGCCAGTTGCAAGGTGCGCTGGGTGAAGTCGGTTGGATCGTTCGCGTCATCGTCAGGGCGCGAGGTCATGACCAACACGCCACACTGCTCGAACAGCGACTCACCGGACAAGGCTTCGAGCTCGCGCCAGATCCGGTGCGAGTTGCGGACGATGGGCAGGTATTGCGCGCCCTCGCCCACCGAGAGCCGGGTGATCCGCGTATCGCCATGGCTTGAGCCTTGGTCGTGCGGAGGATGGTGGCGGTCGACGCCGACCACCTTGCTCCCCGCCTTCGCCAGTTGGTAAAGGGTGGCGGCGCCCATCGCGCCCATCCCCAGCACCGCTACGTCATACCGGTCTTGCATCTACCTGCGCCTCCCATGGCGAAAACGACAAGGTTGTAGCCTGCACCAGAGTCGGTCCTGTGCGAAAGAGCCCGTTGAACTATCGTTCATCTGGCTCAGCTGTGTTACATAGGGGCCTGCTGTGCATCCCGAGCCCAAGAGGTTTGCCTATGTTCCACTACCCCCGCTTGCCGCAACTGCTGACCTGCGCGCTTTTCGGATTACTCGCCAGCGGCGCCCACGCCGCCACGCCTTCCACGGCGCCCGAGGCCTTGCAACCGTTGCTGGCAACCATCAACGAGCGTCTGAACATTGCCGATCAAGTGGCGCTGACCAAGTGGGACAGTGGCAAACCGATCCAGGATACCGCCCGGGAAGCGGCGGTGATCGCCAACGCCAGGAAGCAGGCCGCCGAACGCAGGCTGGACCCGGATGATGCCGCCGAACTGATCGCTGCGCAGATCGAAGCCAACAAACTGGTGCAGTACGGCTTGATCGCGCAATGGCAAGCGGCGCACAAGGCACCTGACCTGCCACGTCCGGACCTCAACCAACTGCGGCCAAAACTGGATGAGCTGCAGACCCGCCTGTTGCAGCAATACGCCGACTTCGTGCCCTATCGCGTCGACCCTGAATGCCCAAACTGGCTGGCCGAACAGCGCTCCGGACTGATCAAGGATGCCCTGCATGGCCAGGCCCTGATTCGGGCTACGGGGGAGTTGTGTGTCACGGATCAGTGATAGGGGCTGAAACCGGGCTCGGTGTACACAGATCATCTGAGCGCCAGAGATGCACTGTGGGAGCGAGCCTGCTCGCGAAAGCGATGTGCCAGTCACCATCAATGTTGAATGTCACACCGTATTCGCGAGCAGGCTCGCTCCCACAGGGGTCTCCAGTCGACACCAACGACCATTGACTGCGTCAATAGTCACCATTAACTCAATGAAGTTCTCTTAAAAACTGTGCGGCGTAACATCTGCTCCATACCAACCAAATACCCCCGGAGCACACGATCATGAAACGCCAAACCATTCTCAGCATCGCTTTTTCGATCTTCGCAGTGAACGCTTTCGCCGCGACCTCTGCTCAACCTGTAGTCGCTGAAGGCGGCTCGGATCGTCTGATCGAAAGCCGTGTGGCTGAAGGTGGTTCGGATCGTCTGATCCAGAATCGTGTGGCTGAAGGTGGCGCTGATCGCCTGCTCGAAAAACGCGCTGTGGCTGCCGATGGTTCGGATCGTTTGAAAGGCAACACCGTAGCCGCCGATGGTTCTGACCGCCTGAAAGGCAACACCATCGCCGCCGATGGTTCTGACCGCCTGAAAGGCAACACCGTCGCCGCTGATGGCTCCGATCGCCTGCACGGCAATACCGTTGCCTAAACAAATCGCCAGACCGCATCACCCGAAAAGCCCGGCCTGATCAGCCGGGCTTTTTCGTGAGACTTGAAATGGCGTTCATCGCCATCGGCTATTTCCTGCATTGGGTCAGGACCCTTCCCAAGAACGAACAGGAAAAGACTGATATTCATGGCATGTCTAATCGATTCAAATATCGGCCGAGAAAATTCAGTTGCCTGGCCGGTTCTGGTACCGGCCATCACGCTGAAGTTGACCCCAAAGCCCCCACTCAACCAGAATGATTGAGGTAGCGCCAATGTAGCTACAAATTAACAATGAGGTGATAACCATGGGTGCACTACTAAAAACTACAGACGTGCGTTGCCGCATCGATGAGGATTTGAAAGCGCGTGCCACTGAAGTTCTGAGTGCTTGCGGCCTGAGCATCAGTGACGCCATGCGACTTTTTCTTCGTCAAGTTGTAGCGACTCAGGGCCTCCCGTTTGAGGTACGCGTCCCTTCGGAGAAAACGGCCCGCGCCATGATGGAAGCAAAAGACATTCGTCAGCGGTTCGACTCGATAGACGAAATGCTGGGGGATGTGGATGGCGAAAACGGAGAAAAAGCAAAAACGCGCTGAGCTGCCCAAGCAATGCGCGCAGACCTCGGAGTTCAAGAAATCGTGGGAACGTTACAAACGCGCCGGGCGCCGTGACATGAATGAAGTTCGCCAGGTGATGGTCATGCTTTTTCTGGGAGAACCATTGCCGGCGCAGTACCTGGATCATGCCTTGACAGGGGATTGGACTGGTTTTCGAGAGTGTCACATAGGTGGCGACTTTCTGATGATTTACGAACACACACGTTCTGACCTGCTTACGTTTGTCGACCTTGGAAGTCATTCAGAACTGTTCAATTAGCGCTGTGAACCGATCCGACAAAAAGCCCGGCCTGATCAGCCGGGCTTTTTTTGCGCCATTTTCGGCTGATATGACCCGTGACGCGGTAGAAGTGAATCTGGCAGCCTTGCCGTATGAGTCGCGACCCTCCCCGATCAGGCCCCCTGACATGAGCAAGACCGAAACCCTGGCCAAAATCATGCTCGGCCCCCTGCTGCTGATGCAGGGCGTCTACACGCGCCGCATCACGCCGAAACTGCCGGAGGCCGAGGGTGAGCGCGAAGGTCTGGCCGGCCAGGGTCAAGCCCTGCGTCTGTTGATCCTTGGCGACAGCGCGGCGGCGGGTGTCGGGGCGTCGAGCCAGGCCGATGCGCTGAGTGGCCAGTTGGTCAGCCGATTGGCCAAGGCTTACCAGGTTTGCTGGAAGCTCTGGGCCCAGTCCGGCCTTGACTCGCAAGCGCTGCTGGATCGACTCGAACAGCACGCGCCAGAACCCTTCGATGTGGCGCTGCTGTCCATCGGCGTCAATGATGTCACCGGCAGGCTGACGGCGGATCAGTGGATCGCCCGGCAACAGCAATTGATGAAGGTGCTGGTCGACAAGTTCTCAGTCAGGTTGATCGTCATCTCCCCTCTTCCACCGATGCACTTGTTTCCCTCATTGCCGCAACCGCTACGCTGGTATCTGGGCAATCGGGCGGCGCGATTCAACCAGCGCCTTGCCGAACTGGCGCAGCGCACGGATCGCTGTACGCTACTGACGACCCGACTGGCCCCCGTGACCGGTTCCATGGCACGGGACGGTTTTCATCCGGGGCCGCCGATCTACAGTCTCTGGGCAGATGACGCCGCGCGGGCCATTGCCCGTCACAGGGCTGAAAGCCCATCAGACACGCTTTGAACAACAACAAAAAACAGGAGTTGAATATGTCTGAACTGCAACTGCATCCCAAAGCCGCAGAGTCCTTGAGCCTGTGGCACGCGATGATCCGCAACGGTGACCTGAAGGCGTTGCCGGATTTGCTCGACCCGCAAGCGGTGTTCCGTTCGCCGATGGCGCATACACCGTATCCGGGGGCGCCGGTGGTGTCGATGATCCTCAACACGGTGTCCAAGGTGTTCGAAGACTTTGCCTACCACCGTGAACTGGCGACCGCCGACGGCTTGAATGTCATCCTTGAATTCAGCGCCAGGGTCGGCGAAAAACAGCTCAAGGGCATCGACATGATCCGCTTCAACGAGCAGGGGAAAATCGTCGATTTCGAAGTCATGATCCGGCCCATGAGTGGCTTGCAGGCCCTGGGCGAGGAAATGGGCAAGCGCCTCGGCCCTTACCTGGCCGCCAGCAAGGCCTGATCGTGGTGCAAGGCCGGTCGGGACTTGGGCACCACCTGCAATTCGACCGGCTCACAGAGAAACGCGCAGCAGCGCGAGCGCAACCAGCGCTGGCCGGGGTCGTTGTGCGCCGCTGCACGCCAGACCATGGACAGCTCCTGTATCGGCAGTTGCAGAGGCGCCGGCTCGGCCCTCATCCCCGCCACCGACGTCATCGCCTTGGCCACGTAATCCGGAACGATGGCCAGCATATCGCTTTGCGCCAGCAACACCGGCAACGCACTGAACTGCGGTACGGTCAGCACGACTTTGCGCTGGCGGCCCAACACGCTCAGGGCTTGATCCGTGTCATCCGTGGCATTACCCATGGACGACACCACGGCATGGGGGCGTCGGCAGAATTCCTCCAACCCCAGCGGGCCGGGTCGGGCATCGGCCCGCAACAGCATCGGCCGGATCGGCCGCAAGCCTTTACGGCGCGCATTGGCCGGCAGGTCGAGGGTGTGACTGATGCCCACGGAAATGTCGCCATTCATCAAGCGCTGCGACATCTGCTGCTGATCGACCCGACGCACGATCAAAGTGATGTTCGGCGCCTCGACCCGTAGTTGCCGCAACAACCGCGGCAGCAGCGCATATTCGACATCGTCGGACAGCCCGACATGAAACGTCGCCTCGCTGGTGCGCGGGTCGAACGATTGGCAACGGCTCAATGCGGCGGCGATACCGTCCAGTGCCGGCGCCAGGTTGGCGAAAATCTCCTCGGCCCGCGCGGTGGGCTCCATCACCCGTCCGGAACGAATGAACAGCGGATCATCGAACAGCACGCGCAAACGGCCCAGGGCACCGCTGATGGTGGGTTGCCCCAGGAACAGCTTTTCGCCGACACGGCTGACATTTCGCTCATGCATCATCGTCTCGAAAACCACCAGCAGGTTGATGTCGGCACGACGCAGGTCATTTCTGTTCATGAGGTTCGCCACCCGGCACGAAGCCATTGAGTTCGACAGTGTGTGAACAGGTTATGGCCATCGCAGGAAAACGTCTGTTGTACATGGGGACATACAGATCATGCGTTAGGTGCGCACATTGATACCTGGGTATGACCACAGACGAAAAAACTCAATGCAATAAATCACTTACATGAACCGAAAGGCCTTTGCCCGACTCGCGGCACTGGCAGGAATTCCGGGTTTTTTGTCCTAACCAAATGAGAAGCGCTACTCCTAGGATAGCGATGCGATTCTCTGCCAGGCCCGAATGAAAAGACGAGGCGTGCATGATCGATTCGAAATCAGACAAGCCTGCTGACGCACGCCGTGCGCACTCAATATTGCCGTGCGCATTGAAGGGAGCTTTCAGCCAGATGCTGCCAAACCCAGGCCAAAGGACGACTCGCCCCTTGATCCCTATCAGCCTCAAACCCTTTGAAAACATCCTGGTCTGGCTGATGGGTCTGATCGTGGTCTGCGGGATCATCATCAACACCGAGACCCGCACCGATCTCCCCACTGCGGCGCTGTGCATTGCAGTGCTGTTGATGGCGATCAATCTGTTTTCGATCAGCGCGGTGATCGTGGTCGCCCTGTTCGGCATGCTGGTGCTGACGACGGTCTTCCTCTACCACGGCGGATTTGAGCGCTGGGAATCGACGGCGGATTTTTTCCGCGACCTGAGCGCTCTGGCGGCGGTCACGTTGCTGGCGCTGCGCTGCAAAAAAATGTGCGATGGCCTGAATCATAAGGTCGTCTACTTCTCCGGCTCGCAACAGCTGAGCCAGACCGGCTGCCTGGGCTTTCGCAGTGGACGCGAGCAACTCTCCTGGTCGGACCAGTCGGCACGGATCTACGAGTATCCGGTGGGCGTCATGCCGACGGTGTCGATGATTCTGGCGCGCACCCATCCTGCCGATGTGAACCTGGTGCAGGCGGGCTTTGAAAAGGCTGCGCGTCGTGAAGGCCTGATCGAGATCAAACACCGCTTGTTGATGCCTGACGGACGCATCAAGCACGTTCACATGACCGCCACCCCGCTCCACACCCACCTCGGCTACATTGACTACCTTGGTGCCTTGCGAGACGTGACCGCCAGCAAGCAGGCCGAGGAAGCGTTGTGCCGGGCGCAGACCCAATTGGCCCATGTTTCCCGCGTGACCTCCCTGGGCGAACTGGCGGCGTCCATCGCCCATGAAGTCAATCAACCGCTGGCGGCGATCACCAGCAGCGGCGAAGCCTGTCGCAACTGGCTGAGCCGCCCGGAGCCCGATCTGGTTGAAGCACGCCAGTCACTGGACCGGATCATCGCCAGTTCCAATCGGGCCAGCGAGATCACACGCCGCGTCAGGGCGTTGTCGCGCAAGTGCGACCCGCTGCGCCAGAACGAATCGCTCAACGACATTGTCGGCGAGACCCTGAGCCTGGTCCGCTATGAACTGGCTCATCACAAGATCAATCCGATCATCGAACTGACCGCTTTCGGTGGTCAGGTCAACGCCGACCGTGTGCAACTGCAACAGGTGATCATCAATCTGATCATCAATGCGTGCCAGGCCATGGACGCGGTCGACCCTGGCGAGCGATCCCTGAGCGTGCGCACCTGGGTGAAGGACAACGAGGCGGTGCTGGAAGTGGCCGATCACGGACCGGGCATCCCCCCCGACGTCTTGCCACAATTGTTCATGCCGTTTTTCACCACCAAGGAAAACGGCCTGGGCATGGGGCTTTCCATTTGCCGCTCGATCATCGAATTCCATGAAGGACGGATCTGGGCCACCAATGCCAATGGTCAGGGCAGCGCATTTTTGTTTGCCCTGCCGATACGGGTCGTCAATGACCCGGGTTACGCAGCGGCCATTTAATACAAAGGTATGGCGCCGGCAAGCCAAGGTATTGAACCACTACCCGCAGGTATGAATGCCGTCAGCCGCGCATGCACTTAATGTAGCGCCCTTCGCAAGGAACACAGCGCAGGGCGGTTGCACGTCCAACCCCTTGGGTACAAGCAATGAACGAACAACATCCCATGAATAAAAACAACCTGAGCGAATCCATGGTTTTCGTCGTTGACGACGATGCGCCGCTGCGAGAATCCCTCGGCAGTCTGTTGCGCTCCATCGGCCTGCGGGTCGAGCTATTCGGCTCGGTCGCCGAGTTCATGAAGTACAAACGCCCGGATACAGCCAGTTGCCTGGTATTGGATGTGCGGCTGCAAGGCAGCAGCGGCCTGGACTTTCAAAACGAACTGGCCGCCGCCGGCATCAACGTGCCCATCGTGTTCATCACCGGGCACGGCGACATCGCCATGACGGTGCGGGCGATGAAAGCCGGCGCGGTGGATTTCCTGACCAAGCCCTTTCGCGAACAGGACCTGATCGACGCGGTGTGCGCCGCCCATGCCCGGGACAAACAGCGCCGCGAATCCGAGCGGCATGCCGATGAGTTGCGTGCGCGACACCAGACCCTGACCGCGCGGGAGCAAACGGTGATGGCGTTGGCGGCCTCCGGCTTGATGAACAAACAGATTGCCGGGGAAATCGGCCTGAGCGAGATCACCGTGAAGATCCATCGCGGCCAGGCCATGCGCAAAATGGGCGCGCGTTCATTTGCCGATCTGGTGCGCATGGCCGAGGTGATCTCGGCGCAACCGGCAATCCGGTGACTATACCCACGTATACTGTGCGTCCTTTCAGGACGGCGTATCTTGCAATGATGGCGGACAGCCTCTAAGTGCTCTCCGCTACCAGGCAGGACACAACTATGTGCAATAAGGCAATGATTGCCGTCGTCGATAACGACGAATCCGTTCGAATGGCGCTGGACAGTTTATTGCGATCCAGCGGATATACAGTACGAACCTATGCAGGCGCCCACGAGTTCCTGTTTTCCGATGGACCTGGTGTGACATCCTGTTTGATCTCCGATATACAAATGCCGGAAATGGATGGCATCAGGATGTATGAAGAACTGGCGGCGACAGGCATTCACATACCGGTGATTTTCATCACCGGAAACCCCGACGCACAACGCCCGCCGGGCATCGGCACCCAAGAACCGATCGCCTTTCTCCCCAAGCCCTTTGCGACCGACAAGTTGCTCGCCAGTATCGAAACCGCTCTCAAGCGACACAACTAACGCCGACCCATTCGACGCCACTCATACCTTGGTATACCCCGATAATACTTAGTCATACTTCGTCTGACCCTATGTAGCAGTGTCAGAAACAAGACCCTCGAATAACATTTGTTTCAGATCAAGCCGAACCCTGTCTATTGGCGCTGTTTAGACACATCGCCACAACTGGCCATGGTGTTCGCGCTGACTTCGCAATACTTTTTTCACGCCCTCGATTGTTCTTCAGGAGCTAAACAATGAAACAGCAGATTTTGATTATCGGTGCAGGGTTCGGTGGGGTCTGGAGCGCATTGAGCGCCGCCCGTCTGCTGGACAAGCATGATCGCAATGACGTCGAGATCACCGTTTTGGCTCCTCAAGCCGAGCTGCGCATCCGTCCGCGTTTCTACGAGCCCAATGTGCACAACATGAAGGCGCCGCTGAACGACTTGTTCGACGCCGTGGGCGTGAAATTCGTCCAGGGTTCGGCTCAAGTGATCGACGAGAAAAACAAGCAGGTCGGCTACACCAAGGTGACTGGCGAACAAGGCCAGCTGAGCTACGACCGCCTGGTGCTGGCCGCCGGCAGCCACCTGATGCGCCCACCGGTCGAGGGGCTCGACCACGCCTTCGATGTCGATACCATCGAATCCGCCACGCGCCTGGAAGCCCACATCCATGCACTCAAGGACGTGCCGACCCGTGCGGCCCGCAACACCGTGGTGGTGGCCGGCGGTGGTTTCACCGGTATCGAAACCGCCACCGAAATGCCGGCCCGCCTGCGTGCCGTGCTGGGTGACAACGCCGACATCCGCGTGATTGTGGTCGACCTCGCGCCGCAAATCGCCGCGACCCTGGGCGATGGCATTCGTCCATCGATTATCGAAGCGTCGGAGCATCTGGGCATCGAGTGGATTGTCGGCACCAGTGTCGCCTCGATCGATGCCGGTGGTGTCACCCTCGCCAATGGCCAGCACATCGAGTCCAGCACCGTGATCTGGACCGTGGGTTTCCGCGCAAGCCCCTTGACTGAGCAAGTGCAAGGCACCCGTGATCGCCAGGGCCGCTTGCATGTCGACCAGAACCTGAAAGTACGCGGTCACGCCGATGTGTACGCCACCGGCGACGTGGCGTATGCCGCGACCGATGAGCTGGGCAACTTTGCAGCGATGTCCTGCCAGCACGCCATCGCGCTGGGCCGCCATGCCGGCAACAACGTTGCCGCCGAACTGCTGGGCGTGGAACCGATCGCCTACAGCCAGCCCAAGTACGTCACTTGCCTGGACCTGGGCGCCTGGGGCGCGGTGTTCACCGAGGGTTGGGATCGCCAGGTCAAACTGGTCAAGCACGAAGCCAAGGAACTCAAGACCCAGATCAACAGCGTGTGGATCTATCCACCGGCGGCTGATCGTGCTGCAGCGCTGGCCGCGGCCGACCCGCTGATTCCGGTGGCCTGAGGGTCATTGATCGGCAGGGGTTGTCGGGCCATTGGTCCGGCAACCCCCTATCGCAGCGACCCGTCAGGACGCTTCAAGACGCTAACGCAGGTAATCGATATGTATGATTTTTTCGAGCATCCATTTCGGGTATTGAAGTTGTCCCACGCCCTGCTGATCGGCGGGCTGGTCGCCTTGGTTGTCGGCGCCGTCCTGGCCTATGGCCTGGATCAGTACCTGTCGTTGCCCAGCGTGGTGGTGGCGCACGCCATGACGATTCTCGGCCCGACCGCCATCAAACTCGGCTATGTGATGCGCTTGCTGACGCTCAATCGTCTGCGGCGCCACCCGGCCATTGCCCTGCCTGGCCTTGCCAGGTGATGTGACGTCAACACCCGTATCCCGACCAGCCCACTCCTTGCTGGACCGGGACATTTCCCAAACGCCCGCCACTCGTTTTTTTGGCGGGCGTTTTTTCTCACGTCCGATCAACCACAAACCCCGGTCATCCATTGGCTCTGCAAAAGGAATGAACAGCCAATTTCAGTCGTTCTGTAGCACAACAAAAACAAACGCCCTCACAAAGAGTTTGCCCGGCATCACCCGTGCCGAGCGAGTTGCCGTTCGATAGCGAATCCGGAAAAACAAATGTCTATCATCAAACGTTGCAAGAAACTTTTTATTTCAGACGCAATGGCCTGGCTGGCCGCCATTGCCGTCGGCAGCATGATCTTTATCACCAACTCGTTGCTCAACATGGACGTCGCACCGACGCTGCTCTACATCACCCTGGTGTTCATGTCGGCGAACATCTTTTCCGTTCCCATGTTCATCACCGTCGCGGTCAGTTGCATAGGCTTCCTGACCGTCAGTTTCATTGTCGACGAAGGCTATCGTGACCAGAAGCTGATCGCTGGATTCGTGCGCTGCCTGATCGCGCTGACCACCATCACCCTGCTGGCGCTGAGGAGCAAACGGGTGAGCGACAGCCTGCTTCGCAAAGAGGCGTTTTTTCTGGGGGCACAAAAACTCAGCCATACCGGCAGCATCGGTCTCATCGTCGATGATCACAGTGTGTCGTGGTCGGAAGAGTCCGCGCGCATCTTCGAATATCCGCTGGACGTCACACCGACCCTGGCCCTGATCAGGGCGCGCACCCATCCCGATGACTGGCCGATTGTCGAAAGTGTTTTCGAAAAGGCCGCCCTTCGGGAAAACCTCATCGAAGTGGAACATCGGCTGGTGATGCCGGACGGACGAATCAAGCATGTACAGATGATCGCCAATCCGTTGTGCAACCCGCACGGGCGCATTGAGTATGTCGGCGCCTTGATGGACGTGACCGCCTCCAGGCAGTCGGAAGAAGCGTTGTTTCACTCTCAGGCAAAACTGGCGCACGTCACGCGGGTGACCTCCATGGGCGAACTGGCCGCGTCCATTGCCCATGAAATCAATCAACCGCTGGCGGCGGTGATCACCAGCGGTGAATCCTGCAAGCGCTGGATCAATCGTGCGGAACCGAACCTCGAAGAAGCACGTCGCTCACTGGACCGGATCATCCAGAACTCTTGCCGGGCCTCGGAAGTCATCGCCTGCATCAGGGCGCTATCGCGCCAGAGCGATGTGCAGCGCAAGACCGAAGTGTTCGATGACATCGTCAGTGACTCATTGACCCTCATGCAGCATGACACCTCCAACCACCAGGTGCGCCCGCACTTGCACTTGGGCGCTTCGGGGGCTCTGGTCAGAGGCGACCGGGTTCAGCTGCAACAAGTGATCATCAACCTGATCATCAATGCCTGCCAGGCCATGGCCAATGTGCATGACCGGCCGCGAACGCTGCGGATTCTCACCTCGGTGCAGGACAACGAGGCCGTGCTCGAAGTCGCCGATGCCGGCACCGGTATTGCCGAAGACATCCTGGCGTCGCTGTTCGATCCGTTCTTCACCACCAAGCACAATGGCCTGGGCATGGGACTCTCGATCTGCCGTTCGATCATTGAATTCCATGGCGGTCGCATCTGGGTCAGCAGCACGGTGGGGGTCGGCACGCAGTTCCTGTTCGCAATTCCGTTGACCACCCTGGCACACGATGAATAACCCTCACTCCCCCCTGACGACGCCATGCGGCGACCTGGAGACCCAGCAGTGTCCATCAATGAAATGAGCAACAGCCTTGAACCCACCAGCATTGAGCAGGCGGCCCCGCGCACCGTCGTGTTCGTGGCCTACCCGCAAATGGGCCTGCTGGACCTGACCGGGGCGCAGACTGTCTTCTATGCCGCAAACCGGGGCCTGGTCGAACACGGTTTGCCAGGTTATGCCCTGCACACGGCCAGCATCGAAGGCGGACCGGTCCCGACTGCCGAGGGCCTGGTGGTGCAGACCCGGTGTCTGAGCGAATTTGCCGATAGTCCGATCGATTCAGTGATTGTCCCCGGTTCCCCGCAGATTCTTCAGGCCATGGCCGACAACCTGGCACTGGTGGACTGGCTTAGCGTTGCCCCCGCCACGGCCGGACGTATGGCGTCGGTGTGCAGCGGCACCTTCTTGCTGGCCCAGGCCGGTTTGCTCGATGGCTTGCGCGTGGCGACCCACTGGGTGATGGCCGATGTGTTCGAGCAATTGTTCCCGCAGATCGAACTCGACCGCGAGGCGATTTTCGTGCAGCAGCAGTCGGTATGGACCTCGGCGGGTATCAGTGCCGGGATCGATCTGGCGTTGGCGCTGGTCGAGGCCGATTGCGGTCGTGACATGGCGATGCAGGTCGCCCGGCGAATGGTGGTGTATTACCGGCGCCCGGACAATCAGGATCAATGGAGCCCGCTGTTGCAATCGCAGTACCCGGCGGGTGCCTGACCGAAAACGATGATGACCTGTGGCGATGGAGCTTACCTGTGGGAGCGAGCCTGCTCGCGAAAGCGTCATCCGCCACACCACACAAAACCGAGGTGACTTCTTCGCGAGCAGGCTCGCTCCCACAGACAGGCACACTTCCCACAGGGGTCCGGTGAAAGGCATCACCTACGCTGCAACAACCACTGCAACAAACCGCTTTTCTTGATTTCGACAGGCTTTTGCATGACCACGGTCTCGCGGATTTCCTGGCGCTGGTCCTGCAGGTTGCTCAAGGCGGCTTTCAGTTCGCCGAGGTGTTCCAGCTGGTTGTCGAACATGGCTTTTTCGATGCGGAACAGCCGGCCGCTGGTGATGCTGCGGAACTCACCCCGGGACGGTTTATCGGCCAGTATCCCCTCCTCGCCCAAGACTTCACCCGGCCCCATGCGCCCGGCTTCGATGAGTTTTTCGCCGTCGTGAATCGACACCGACACCACCCCGGTGCTGATGATCATCAGGCAATCGGCAACCTCGCCGAATGCCAGGATCACCTGGTCGGCCTGATAGTCCACCGGGGTCATTTCGTCAGCCAGGCTGTCGCGTTCATCGTTGCTCAGCGAGCGGAAGATCCGGACGTCTTCCAGCAGCCGGCGTGGACGATTCCAATGCTGTTCCTCCTGGCCATAACCCCAATTGACACCCGCGGCTTCGAGGTGTCGATGGGCGAGGTCGAACATCAGGTTGCACACTTCGTTCTTGTTCTTGGCCGACGCGATAAAGCCCTTGAGTTCGTACTCGGTGTATTCCAGGTGGGAGCTTTTGACCGAAACCTTGGCCGAGCGCGACGGCAACAGCGCCCGGGTCCCGCGCAAGGTTTTTTCCAAGGCATCGATGGCCCGGCGCGGACGCACGCTGCTGGGCACGGCAATGGTCACACTGATGCCGTTGACATCGCCGGGACGACTGAAATTGATGATCCGCGCTTTCGCCGCCACCGAGTTGGGTACCACCGCGATGCCGCCCATGTCGGTCAGCAGGTGGGTCGTGCGCCAATCGATCTCGACCACCTTGCCCGAGGTGCCATCAATGGATATCCGGTCATCGAGTTGGTAGGGCTTGGTGGTGTTGAGCACGATCCCGGAAAACACATCGCTCAAGGTGCTTTGCAGGGCCAGGCCGACAACAATCGCCATCGCCCCGGACGTCGCCAGCAAGCCCTTGACCGGCAACTGCAGGACATACGCCGCGGCGCCGACTATGGCGATCAGGAAAATCACCGCCCCCATCAGGTCGTAGAGCAGGCGCGCGCTGTGTCCGGCACGGGACGTCAGGCCATAGCCGAGGATGATGGCCACGGTTCTGGCCGCGAACATCCACCAGCCGATGCCCAGCACCGTGCCCATCAGGTTGAGGATCGGGTCATCCGGCCACAGGGGCGGTTGCAGCGGGCTGATGCCGGCGGCGGTCATGACCCAGCTGAATGCCACAAAAATGCCAATGCGCACGCTCAGGCGCAGGTTGTGCCGCGAGGCACCGATCAACTGCCAGGACGCCAGGTCGATGAAGATCAGAATGACACCGCAGATCAACGGATGAGCCTGCAGGAACGTGAACATGAATGATTTCTCCACAACCTTTGATGCAGATGCCCTTTGTACAAACAGAAATCCGCGTGCGATCGCCGTCAGTAAACAGAGTAGCGTTGATGGGAGAAAAGCCGCGCCAGGACCGATGCAACGGCTGGCGATCCTGCGTATCGAACCGCCCCCGCACTGTAAGTCGCCCATTGGCGGCGGGCACTCCTACCTCAGTGCTAACCGCTCATACCCGGGTATGACGGGCCTGTCCCCATGTGCTAGGCCGGCGTCTCGAGGTAGGAGTGTTATCGGGCACGCCTCCCTTTACGCTGGTCACATTGAATGAATCAATGCATCGCGCCGATGCGCTGGCCTGGGGGACGGTTGTCATGAACGCATTACAAACGCTGTACATCGTCAGTCATCCACTGCGCATCAGTCGTTATGGCGCGCACACGTCCTTGTCCACTGCCGAGCGCGTGGAGATCATCGATGCATTGACCGATACACTGGGCACCGCGTTGTCCCTCCATTCGCAGCTCAAGCGAGGTGAATCGAAGCTGCGCAACGTCAGTTTCCTGCCGGTGCAACAGCTGTTTCAACGCCTGGTGCGCACCAATGCCGACTACGCCGATTTTCTCGTCATGAGCATCACCGACCTGGGTGGCTACGCCGAAGCCGCGGCGCTCTATCACTTCAATGAGATCCGCGAACCGCAGTGCTTTGCCGATTGCCTGACGGGTATTGATCACGGGACACGTCGACTGCGGGCCGCCGACGCCTTGCTGCGTGATTACCGCGAAAGCGCCCTCGCCAACAAGGACTACGCCAGCAAACGTTTGTTTGAAGAATGCGTGCGACACAACGCGCATTTCCTCACGCTGCTCGAGGACAACCTGGCCGATGAGCAGCCGTGGTATTAACGCGAAAAACGACTAAACATACCCAAGTATACTATTCCGCTTTTTTGGAGCGCGTATCTTGCAAGTATGGCGGGCGCCACTTAGCGCCACTCGCAATGACGCAAGGTTTTTACATGCTTAACGCACCGATTATTTCAGTTGTTGATGATGACGAATTCATTCTTATCTCACTGGACAGCTTATTGCGTTCTTACGGTTACACAGTAAAAACCTACAACAGTGCCTATGCGTTCCTTCAATCCAGCGGTCCCGAGCAGACCGATTGCCTGATTTCGGATATCCAGATGCCCGGCATGTGCGGGGTCACAATGTACGAAGCACTGGCGGCAAGAAACACCCATATCCCCACGCTGTTCATCACTGGAAAGTCCGGGTTGCCGCCGAAATTCAGCGACAAGGTACGAAAACCTGAAGGCTATTTCGCCAAGCCCTTCAATACGAATGCACTGCTGGCCTGTATTGAAGCGATATTGAAACGCCGGAATTAATGCTGACCATTCAATCAATTATTCTTTAATACTTTGGTTTAGCCGCTTCAGACTCAGGCATGCACACATTTACCTTTCGCAGAGATGCGCCACGGCTATTGAATAAATAATATTGTTTATCAAGCACTGATTAGTTCAGGACTTTCACTTTTTCTGCGCAACTAAAAACCTCAACTAGAGAAACCGTGCCATGCCAAAAAACAAACTGACTTCGATCAATGGTGCACCGGTCGTCGACAACTTCAACATCCAGACGGCAGGCCCGCGCGGCCCCGCCCTGTTGCAGGATGTCTGGCTCCTGGAAAAACTCGCCCACTTCGACCGCGAAGTCATTCCCGAGCGACGCATGCACGCCAAAGGCTCCGGTGCCTACGGCACTTTCACCGTGACTCACGATGTGACGCGCTACACCAAGGCCCGCCTGTTCTCGCAAGTGGGCAAGCAAACGCCGATCTTCACCCGTTTTTCGACCGTGGCCGGCGAACGCGGCGCGGCCGATGCCGAGCGCGACATCCGTGGTTTTGCCCTGAAGTTCTATACCGAACAAGGCAACTGGGACCTGGTAGGCAACAACACCCCGGTGTTTTTTTTCCGCGATCCGCTGCGTTTCCCTGACCTCAACCACGCGGTCAAGCGCGATCCGCGCACCGGCATGCGCAGCGCGCAAAGCAACTGGGATTTCTGGACGTCATTGCCCGAAGCCCTGCATCAGGTGACCATCGTCATGAGCCAGCGCGGCATTCCGCGCAGCTACCGGCACATGCACGGCTTTGGCAGCCATACCTTCAGCCTGATCAATGCCAACAACGAACGGCACTGGGTCAAGTTCACCTTCAAGTCGCAACAGGGCATCGAGAACCTCAGCGACGAGCAGTCGCAGAGCCTGATTGGCCGCGACCGGGAAAGCCATCAGCGGGACCTGTTCGACAGCATTGAAGCGGGCAACTTCCCGCGCTGGACCTTCTACATCCAGGTCATGACCGAAGAGCAGGCCCACGACCATGACGTCAACCCGTTCGACCTGACCAAGGTCTGGCCGCATAAAGATTACCCGCTGATCGAAGTCGGTTACTTCGAACTCAACCGCAACCCGCAAAACGTATTCGCCGAAGTCGAGCAAGCGGCGTTTTCCCCGTCGAACGTGGTACCTGGTATCGGTTTTTCACCGGACCGCATGTTGCAGGCGCGCCTGTTTGCCTACGGCGATGCCGCGCGTTATCGCCTGGGGGTCAATCATCACCAGATTCCGGTCAACGCCGCGCGCTGCCCGGTGCACAGCTTCCACCGCGATGGCGCCATGCGTGTGGACGGTAACCATGGCGGTCAATTGGCGTATGTGCCCAACAGCGACGGCGCCTGGGCCGACCAGCCGGATTTCCGTGAACCGCCCCTGAAAATCTCGGGCGCTGCCGGGCATTGGGATCATCGCGTGGATGAAGACCACTTTGAACAGCCGGGCAACCTCTTCCGCCTGATGACGCAATCGCAGAAGCAGGCGCTGTTCGAAAACACGGCGCGCTCGCTCAGTGGCGTGACCCAGGAAGTGCAGCAACGACACATCGCGCATTGCACGATGGCCGATCCGTTCTATGGTGCGGGGGTTTCGAGGGCGTTGACGCAAATCAACGGGTAACACAGCGCCAATGTGGGAGCGAGCCTGCTCGCGAAGGCAGAGTGTCAGACAGCACAATAGTGACTGACATTGCGCTTTCGCGAGCAAGCCCGCTCCCACAGAGGTCAGTGCAGCTCTCCCCTGATGCAGGTGAGAGCTGCACTGACCGATCAGATTTCCCAGATCAGATTCACCGCGGTATAGCGCCCTGGCTGGGTCAGGCGGCCGAGGCCGGCGGCATCTTGATCGCGGCCCTGGACGTCGCCCCAGTTCCAGTATTTTTTATCGGTCAGGTTGAACAGCCCGGCATTGATCGAGACTTGCTCGGTCACCTGCCACCAGGCATTGAGGTCGACCACGCCGTAACCCGGGGTTTCGAACTGACGGTTGATCAGCAGGTCGGCATCGCCGGTGTGGTCGACGCGGTCCTTGGCCTGCACCACAGTCCAGGTCAACTGGCCGCCATACACGCCGCTCGGTGCATCGTAGCCCAGGCCCAGCACTGCCTTGAGCGGGTCGACCGTGTTCAGCGCCTGGCCGGTTTCTTCATCCTTGCCACGGGCATAGGCGATCGAACCCAGGGCACGGGTACCGGTTGGCATGAAGGCGTCGAGCTTGATGTCGCCCTTGGCTTCGGCGCCACGGATGGTGACCTTGCCGATGTTGCGTGGCTGGAAGGTCAGCAGACCGGTGCCGTTCGGGTCGGGCACGGTATCGGTGTCGATGAAGTCCTTGTACTTGTTGTAGAACAGCGCGATGCCGAAGCTGCCCAGGTCATAGCGACCGCGCAGGCCGACTTCGAAGCTGTTGCTGGTTTCAGGCTTGAGGTCAGGGTTGCCGATCTGCTGGTAGCCGAATTGCGGGTTGCTGAATTCGCCGAACATGTTGATCGCGCTTGGCGCGCGGAAACCGGCGGCGTATTGGCCGTACAGGCTTTCGTGCTCGGTCAGCTGATAGGTCACACCGAATTTCGGCGAGATGTGGTCGTCGGTGATGCGCGACGGATCGGTTTCCGCTGGCAGGCCGTTGAGGTACTCATCGGTGACATGCGGTGTCTGGCGGTAGTAGTCGTAGCGTACGCCGGGCAGCAGGGTCCAGCGGCCGATTTCGATGCTGTCCTGCACGAACAGGCCCAGGGAATCGCTGGTCGGGTCCGGGAAGTCGCTGACCGGGAAGTTCTCGGTGGCCGGCACGGTCGCGCCGGTGTCCAGGCGCACTTCACTGCCCTTGCGCAGGTTGCTGGCCTCAATGCGTTTGACCTCGGCACCGTAGATCAGGTGGTGTTGGGTATCGGCGATGGCGAATTCTTTATCGAGCTGCGTGTTCAGGCTCCACAGGCGCTCATCGTATTGCGAATCCCGGGTACGCACACGGTTGACACGCGAAGTGGTCTGGCGCTGCTGGAAAGTCTTCTGGTTGTTGTCGCTTTCCTGATAGTTCAGCTGCCATTGCAGCGTGTCGGCCATCAGGCTGTCCAGGCTCAGGGTGTGCGCCAGGCTGTAGCGGGTGCGGTCGATGCTGTCTTCGGACGAGGAGCCGAGAATCGCCGGGCTGGTCAGGGTGGCGCGGGTGACCACATCGCTCAGCAGGTTGCTGTTGGCATCGTCCTGGTAGCGCTCGAAGGTGAACTGCAGGCGGTCGCCATCGGCATAGTCCCAACCCAGTTTGGCCAGCAGGTTCTTGGTGGTGTAGTCGAGCGGATTGGCTTCCTCTCGGGAAGGACCGACGCCGCCTGTACCGCCGTACGTGTCGGTGGACTGGCCATCGCGACGCCCCAGGTGCAACAGGCCATCGACCGAGCCTTCGCGAGCGGCGAAGGTGGCGCTGCGCTGCCAGCTGTCATCGCTGCCGTCATAGCCAGTCTTGAAGCGGGCATAAGTGTCGTCGCCCTCCTCCAGGTAATCGCCGGCATCCTTGGTCAGATAGCTGACCGCACCGCCGATGGCGTCGCTGCCGTACAGCGAAGACGCCGGGCCGCGGATGATTTCCACCTGCTTGATGGTGTCGAGGTCGACGTAGTTGCTGCGCACGTCCTGGAACGGACTGAAAAAATTGCTTTGCGGCATACGCACGCCATCGACCTGAGTCAGTACACGGTTGCCGTTGATGCCGCGGATGGTCGCCCCCGTCGTGCCGAACCGGCTACCGGTGCCTTCCACCGAAACGCCCGGCTCATAGCGCACCAGGTCCTTGAGATCCTTGTCGTTGTGCTGGTCGATTTCCCGTTCGTTGTGAACCGACACAGTGCTCGGTACCTGCAGCAAGGTTTGCTCGGTACGGGTGGCGGTCACGCTGACGGTATCGAACTGGGTAACGGACTCTGCAGCCAGGGCCAACGATGGCGAAAGCAGCAGCAAGGACAGCCAGGGACGCTTGGCGAACGGCGGGCGGATCGACATCTCACTTACTCCTGATGATCAGACAGCCGTGATGCGTTGCAAGGCTTTGGCGCGGGCCTTTGCCAGTGGCTGAGGCTGTCCGGCATGTGTTTGATTTTGTTAGGTACGTAGCGTTTGAGACCTTTCTGGGAAGGTCTTGAACCAAACGCTTGCTTGGCAGCGGGGAGCGAAGATAAACGAGCTTGACACGTAAATGCAAATTATTATCATATGCATTCCTTATAAAAATAGAACGACCGTGCATGAAGCACTTTTGGGGATATCTGCTGCTGTCGATCGCGCTGCATGTGAGCGTGGGCTGGCTATTGCGCGAGCTTCGGGCCGAACCCGAACCGCTGGCCTGGCAGCCGCCGATGGCCATTCAATTGGTCAGTCTTGAACCGGTGGCCAAGCCCATTGCGGCCCCCGCTACCCCGCCTGAACCGGTGCGCCAGCCGGTGACGCTGCCCAAAGCTTATGTGCCCGCGAAAGTAGACCCCGCGCCCGTCAAACCCTTGCCGCTCAATACCTGGTCGGCAATCGCCAAAGCGTCACCGCCAGCGAAGCCACAGCCCCCGTCGACGCCAAAGCCGCCGCCCCCCCAACGCGTCGAACCACGTCCGGTTCAACCTGCCGGCGCGCCGTTTCCGACCGCGCAAGCCGCTACGCAACCAGCGCCTGCAGCCACACCTGCCAAA
Source organism: Pseudomonas sp. SDO5532_S415 (assembly GCF_054071155.1). NCBI lineage: Bacteria > Pseudomonadati > Pseudomonadota > Gammaproteobacteria > Pseudomonadales > Pseudomonadaceae > Pseudomonas > Pseudomonas sp. SDO5532_S415. The sequence goes on from NZ_JBSVWS010000045.1 coordinate 23,735, forward strand.
ACCGCCGTCACCCTGCCGCCAGCCAGGATCACCCCGGCCCCCCCGCTCACGCCCGTGGTCAGCCTGCGGCCCAGTTTCGTCACCCCGCCGCCGGCACCGCGCTATCCGAACGTGGCCCGACGGCGCAACCAGCAAGGCATCGTGCGGGTCGAGGTGCACCTCGATGAACGCGGTCAGCAGCTCAAGCGAGTGCTGAGCCGCTCCTCGGGTGTGGACAGCCTCGACCAGGCCGCGCTGGAAGCGGTGAGCAACTGGCGTTTTCGCCCTGAAATTGTCGATGGCCGGGCCGTGCCCAGCCGCGTGGAAATACCAATAGAATTCGCCCTCACGGCGAACCGATGACCCTGAAGGAGTTCACATGACCGCTCAATCCAATGCCCTGTCCGCGACCCCGGCGCTGTACCAGAACTGGCAACAGCTGCGTGCCGAGCAATCGGGTCTGCGCGCCCGCGATGCCGCCGCCAAACTGGGTGTCAGCGAGGCCGAGCTGACCGCCAGCCGCCTGGGCACCGACGCCGTGCGCCTGCGTCCGGAGTGGGCGGCACTGCTGCCGGCACTCGGCGAGCTGGGCTACATCATGGCGCTGACCCGCAACGAGCACTGCGTGCACGAGCGCAAGGGTGTGTACGCCGAAGTGACAGTGATGGGCAGCGGTCAGATGGGCATGGTGTTGTCGCCGGACATCGATCTGCGCCTGTTCCTCAGCGGCTGGGCCAGTGTGTTCGCCATCGACGAAGCCACCGCCCGTGGACCGCAGCGCAGCATCCAGGTGTTCGACCGCCAGGGCGTGGCCGTGCACAAGGTGTTCCTCACCGCCACCAGTGAAGAAGCCGCCTGGGCGCCACTGGTCGAGCGTTTCCGTGCCGAGGAACAAAACGCCGAACTGAACCTGCAACCGCTGCCAGCAGCCAAGGCCCCGCGCGCCGATGCCGAAGTGGACGTCGAAGCCCTGCGCAGCGAGTGGTCGCAGCTCAAGGACACCCACGACTTTTTCGCCCTGCTCAAGCGCAACGACGTGGCCCGCACCCAGGCCCTTCGCCTGGCCGGTCACGAGTGGGCCGAACCTTTGGCCACTGTCGAGCTGACCAACGTCATCGAAGCCGCAGGCAAAGGCGAAGTGCCGATCATGGTGTTCGTCGGCAACAAGCACTGCATCCAGATTCATTCCGGCCCGGTGAGCAACCTGCGCTGGATGGACAGCTGGTTCAACGTGCTCGACCCGGCATTCAACCTGCACCTCAAGACCACCGGCGTCACCGAACTATGGCGTGTGCGTAAGCCGAGCGTCGATGGCATCATCACCAGCTTCGAAGGTTTCGATGCCGACGGTGAACTGGTCATCCAGCTGTTCGGCGTGCGCAAGCCAGGCATCCCGGAGCGTGACGACTGGCGTGCCCTGGCCGAAACCGCCACCGTCCTGATCGACTAAGGAAGTCTTGCGATGCGAATCAAATCACTGCTGGCCTGTGCCGGCGTGCTCCTGAGCCAGATGGCGGTGGCCGATGCGCTGCCCCAGCGCTGGGTCAGTGCCGGTGGCGCGTTCAGCGAATGGGTGGTCGCCCTCGGAGGCGAGAGCAAACTGGTGGGTGTCGACAGCACCAGCCAGTACCCGCGCTCACTGCACAGCCTGCCGGGCATCGGCTACCAGCGAGCGCTGGCGGCCGAAGGCATTCTGGCACTGAAGCCGGACATTCTGGTGGGCAGCGCCGAAATGGGTCCGCCGCCGGTATTGGCGCAACTCAAGGCCGCCGGCGTGCGCATCGAGTTGCTGTCGGCCAAGGCCGATGTCCTTTCGTTGCAACACAACCTGACCGAACTCGGGCAACTGCTCGGCAAGCCGACCGAAGCACAGTCGCTGATGGCCGGTTATCAGCAGCGCCTGGAGCGTCAGGCCGCCTGGGTCAAACACGTGCAGCAGCAAAACCCCGCCCCTCGGGTATTGATGCTGCTCAGTCATTCCGGTGGCAACCTGCAGGCAGCCGGCAAGGACACGCTGGCGGCCTGGATGATCACTCAGGCTGGCGGGCAAAACCTCACCGAGCACAACGGCTACAAACCGGTGTCCAACGAGGCGATGCTGGCCCTGGACCCACAGGTGATCATTTTCGCCGGTGGCCGTCTTGAAGGGGACGCCGCGCGCGCTGCTCTGCTCGAACAGAATCCGATCCTCGCGCAGACTCGTGCCGGTCGCGAAGGACGAGTGCAGGTGATCGACCCGACGCTGCTGGTCGGCGGTCTTGGTCCACGGGTGCCGGATGCGTTGGCCACACTGTCGAAAGCGTTTTACCCATCGGCGCCGATCGCTGGGCAATCTGCCGAGATCCGCCAATGACGGCTATCGTTCGGCCACGGCCGATGCTGGTCACGTTGGGTCTGTTGTTGGTGCTGGTGTTCTGGCTGTCCCTGGCCCTCGGGCCGGTCAGCCTGCCGCTGGGCGATACCTTGCTCGCCGGGCTGCGTCTGCTCGGGCTGCCGGTTGACGGTGGCGACACACAGCAGGCGGAGTTGATCCTCGGCCAGATCCGCATGCCGCGCAGTCTGCTCGGCATTGCGGTCGGTTCGGTGCTCGCCCTGTCCGGCGTAGCCATGCAGGGATTGTTTCGCAACCCTCTGGCGGATCCGGGGCTGGTCGGGGTGTCCGGTGGCGCGGCGCTGGGGGCTGCCATCGCCATTGTCGGCGGCAGCCTGGTCGGCGGCTTGTCGCCGGCCATCGAACCCTATCTGCTGTCGGTTTGCGCTTTTGCCGGTGGCCTGATCGTCACGGCGGTGGTGTATCGCTTCGGCCGCAGCAATGGCCAGACCAACGTCGCCACTATGCTTTTGGCAGGCGTGGCGATGACGGCCATGGCCGGTGCCGGCGTCGGTCTGTTCACCTACCTGGCCGATGACGCCACCTTGCGCACCCTGACCTTCTGGAACCTGGGCAGCCTCAACGGCGCCAGCTACCCGCGCCTGTGGCCGTTGTTGATTGTGGCAATCGGCGTGGCACTGTGGTTGCCGCGTCGCGCGGCGGCGCTCAATGCGATGCTGCTGGGTGAATCCGAAGCGCGGCACCTGGGGTTCAATGTCGAGCGGATCAAGCTGGAACTGGTGTTGTGCACGGCGCTGGGTGTGGGTGCCGCCGTGGCGGCAGCGGGCCTGATCGGGTTTATCGGTCTGGTGGTGCCACACCTGATGCGGCTGCTGGTCGGTCCGGATCATCGGGTGTTGTTGCCGGCCTCCTTGCTCGCCGGTGCCAGCCTGTTGTTGCTGGCTGATCTGGTCGCCCGCCTGCTGTTGGCGCCGGCCGAATTGCCGATCGGTATCGTCACCGCGCTCATCGGTGCACCCTTCTTCCTTTATCTGCTGGTACGGGGGCGCTCCTGATGCTGCGCGCTGACAACTTGCTGGTCCGGCGCGGCAGTCGCACCGTGCTGGCGGACATCGATATCGAGTTGCGACCGGGGGAAGTCCTCGGCGTGCTGGGCCCCAATGGCGCGGGTAAAAGTACCCTGCTCGCCGCCTTGTGCGATGAGCTGCCGGCCAGCGAAGGCACGGTCAGCCTCGACGAGCGCAAGCTCGCCGATTGGCCCGGCCAGGAGCGGGCCAAACGCCTGGCAGTATTGCCCCAGAGTTCGAGCCTGAACTTCGCCTTTTCGGTCAATGACGTGGTGGGCATGGGCCGCTTGCCCCATGCCAGCGGTCGTGTGCGCGATGCCGAAATCGTTGCCCAGGCGCTGGGTGCCGCCGACGCCTTGCACCTGGCCGGGCGCAGTTATCTGGCCTTGTCCGGTGGCGAACGCCAACGCGTACACCTGGCGCGGGTACTCGCTCAGCTGTGGCCGGGCGCCGAGGGGCAGACCCTGCTGCTCGACGAACCGACCTCGATGCTCGATCCATTGCACCAGCACACCATTCTGCAAGCGGTTCGCGATTTCGCCGGGCGCGGTGCGGCAGTGCTGGTGATCCTGCACGACCTCAACCTTGCCGCGCGTTATTGCGATCACCTGCTGCTGTTACAGGACGGTCGCCCCCACGCCTACGGCACGCCGGACGAGGTCCTGACCGCCGAAGCGCTGGAAGCGGTGTACGGGTTGCAGGTGCTGATTCACCAGCACCCGGAACGCGGCCACCCGTTGATTATCGCGCGCTGATACCCGCCCCCTCCCGCCGTGGCGAGCGAGGGGGCCAACGTCTAACAAGGAAAACCGATGCGCATTCTGCTGTTATGCCTGTTCAGCCTGCTGGTGGCCTGCCAAACCCATCACGTCACGCCACCTCCGGCACCAATCGCCCCGCAAGGTCGGGATCATGCCGATCTCGGCGTTATCCGCGAACTCGCCACCGGACGCACCCTGACGCCGCAAGAATTGGTCGAGCGCCTGGCCGTCGCGCCACGGGTACTGGTCGGTGAACAACACGACAACCCCGATCACCATGCCCTGCAATTGTGGCTGCTGCGCGCACTGGCGCAGCAACGACCGCAAGGCAGCCTGCTGATGGAAATGCTCAACCCCGACCAGCAGGCCAGAGTCGATGCGGCGCAGGCCGCCACCCGAGCCGGTCAACCGCCGGCCGATCCTTACCAGGCGCTGTCCTGGCAAGCCAATTGGGATTGGAGCGTCTACGGCGCACTGGTCACCTATGCGCTGCGCCAACCCTACCCGCTGCTGTCGGCCAACCTGGACCGGGCGCAGATCAAGCAGATCTACAAACAGCGCCCGACCCTCAGTGGCGAGGCGTCCACCACCCGGCAAGTGCAGGCGACCCTGCTCGAGGACATTCGCGAGTCCCACTGCGGCTTGCTGCCTGAGGCGCAAATGCCGGCGATGCTGGCCGTGCAGCAGCAGCGCGACCGACGCATGGCCGAGCGCCTATTGGCGGCACCGACCCCAGCGGTGTTGTTGGCCGGGGCGTTCCATGTGCGCAAGGATCTGGGGGTGCCGTTGCATCTGAAAGATCTTGGTGCAGACCAGGGTAATGCGGTGCTTGTGTTGGCCGAGGTGGGCAAGACGGTGACGGCCCAAAGCGCGGATTATGTGTGGTATACCGCAAAGCAGCCGGAGCAGGATCACTGCGCGAAATTGCGGCGTTAAACGATCTATGGATCGTCCTCCCCTATCCACACTTATTACTTAGGACATGACTGAGGCTCCGGCAGGTGCAGAGGGGTTTTGATCGGGTATTCGGGGCTGCCGTAGGCATGGCAGGAGGTGGTGACCTGAAGCTCATCGCAAGGCAGGAAGTGCACGGTGAGGCCGCAGACTTTTTGGCCGGTGTAGTCCGGGATGGGGACAGTTTTGGTGTGCTTGCGTTTTTGCGCGCTAATTTTGTCAAGCCAAGCATCGTACTTAGCCACATTAGCAAGACCAGGATTGTCATAGGAGTAAGCAACACCAGTTTCCCAATCAACACGCACCGTCATCCCCGGCTGCCAACGCGACGGCGCGATGTAACAACACCCTCCTCCCCCGCCCTGATACGGCCCGATAATGTCGATCCCCGAGCGACCCTCAACGCTGAAACGGTTGATGGCCCAATGGGTGTGGTTGATGGCTTCAAGCGTGCTGGCCTGAGCGATTTCTGCGAACGCGATACCGGTCAGGCAACAGAGGCCACAGACCAGCGCGCGCCACGACCCGAGCGGGCGCATGGGTTCTGTTTCTTTTTCCGCGTGTCGAACAACCGGCTCAGACCTGTGCATCGCCCACCTCACCGACCTGGTTGTCATAAGCGTCCCACAGTGCATCGATGGCGCGTTGCGCCTCTGCCATGCGCTGGGCATCCATGACTGCGGGGCGTGCAACGGCCGGTGCGGCTGGCAAGGGCGTGCCTCGCGCCAACAGCTCGGCCTGTGCCTCGGGATTGAGTGCCAGCTCCCGGCGGCTGGCCTCGCCGAAAAACACCATCCTTTCACGGAAATAGCTGCCCATCAGCTCGCGTCCGAGCGAGTAAAGGAACCAGGCCCGGGAGTCGTGGACCTGATCGTCGAACAGCGCGCGCAACAGCCCCGTTGGCTGGTGGGCGTTGCGGCTTTCGTCGACATTGCCCCGGTGTTTTTCGTCCCAGTGATTGCGCTGGCGATCCGGGGGCGGGAACAACTGGCTGACCCTGGCCCGGCCTGCTGCTTTCATCTGCCGGCACTCGACACGGGCATCGGCGGTGATGATGCGCAGGACGACCACGGGCGGGGCGTTGGCCGGTAGCACTTGGCTCAGACTGGAGGCCAGATGTTCGGGATCCCGGTAGGCCGCGGCGAACTCTTCGGCCGCTTCGCGCAGTTGGGTTTGCGCCATGTCCGCGTCGAAATCCTTGACCCCGGGTTCCAGAGGCGTTTTCGCTGTACGGCTGCCCCCTTCACGGGCCAGTTGCTCGCGACGACGTTTTTCGACTGCCACCTGTTTTTTGTCGCGTTCTTCCTTGGCTGCTTTGCGCACGGCCGGATCGGTCTGGGTATCGCTGGCCTGCCGATAAAACGCCGTTTGCTTCAGGCTGGCAAAGGCGTAACGATCGATGCGCCAGGCGGTGAGCCAGCCCAACTGATCGCGCACGGCCTGCTCCAGGGAGGTGGTGGATGGCAGGGGTTGGTAGCGTTCGGTCTGATCGGTGGGCAGCGGTTGTTGTACAGGTGGTAACCCGAGAGTTATCTGGCGCCAGGCGTTGAAGCGATCAACTAGCTCTGAAGAAACATCAAATTCCCTTTGCAACTCCGCTTCCATTGCTCGCCAGAGTTCGTGTCGCATCCCTATTGGTAAGGATAGTGGCGGCACTTTCAATGGGGCACCATGTGTATAGGCGTCGGTATAGAGATCGTGCAAGGCAATCTGCGAGAGCAACAGGCCACCTCCCAATCGAGAGTCCGGGCTATAAGCCTTACCTTGATCCCCCGGCGGATACCCCCCACCCTGATCCGAATGCACCCCCGGATAGATCACCTCTTCGCTATTGACCGGGTACCCACCCCCTTCCCGCCGGATCGATTCCAGCGGAAAACACAATCGCTGCTCATGACTGGCCACCAGGTGCAAACAGCGCTTGACCAGCCCGCCACCGGGCAATTCCTGATTGCCATCGGCCCAGCTCATATGACCATCCGCCCCGGGTAGCAGATCGGCGATGCCCACCGAGGCCACGGTGTCCAGCAGTCCCAGGTACTCCACGCTCAGGGGCAGCTCCAGATCATCCAGTTTCAGGAACGGCCGGTACCGCAACACCTCGTTCAACCAGCTGACAAAGGCCCGGGCCGCGGCCGCGCCACGGGAAAAACCATAGACATACAGCTTGATGCCCAGAAGCTTGGGTTGGCCGGGTTGCGGCTGGCTCAAGGCGATACGCAAGGGCTTTTCAATGACCTTGAGCTGCTTGCGAAACTCGACGCTACGGTTCGACCGCCCTGTGATCCATTCCATCCCCGGCACCGTGCCCATGCCCTTGACCGCCGCCAGCAAGGTCGCATTGTCCAGCCGGGGCTGGCCCAGCGTGCGGCGCAGGGCGTCGATGATCATCAGCAGGCTCCAGCTGATGCGTTCCTCGCCATAGCGGGCGAAGGCCAACCCCGGCGTGCCGTAGTCCAGATCGCCCACTTCGGCGAAGGGTGTCCCCACACCCGGCATGTAGTACTTGAAGTACTGGCCATCACCCGTGCCTGCTTTATCGGTCAGCCACTGCGCCCTGGCGTTGTGCGCGGTGCCGCCGGCATGGCCGTCACCGATCGTCGCGCGAAACAACCGGGCGATGTTAGTCGGGTGTGGCGTATCGGAGTCGTACAGGTCGTTGTTCAGGTTATTGCCGGTGCCGTCGAAGAACAGGCTGACGTGCAAGGTCTTGCAGCACGGCGGCATGACCCGGTAACCGGCGGCCAGGCACAGGGCGTCGTGGTAATCGCGCTCTTGATCGCACTGACGCAGAATGTTCTGTTGCACCTGCCCGACCCGGGCGGGCAAACGCCCCTGCACAGGAAACGGCGGTGGATAGCAAACGCTGGCATGTTTCACTTCGGACATAACTGAGGCTCCGGCAGGTGCAGAGGGGTTTTGATCGGGTATTCGGGGCTGCCGTAGGCGTAGCAGGAAGTGGTGACCTGAAGCTCATCGCAAGGCAGGAAGTGCACGGTGAGGCCACAGACTTTTTGGCCGGTGTAGTCGGGGACTGGGACGATTTTGGTGTGCTTGCGCTTTTGTGCCTCGACTTTTTCAACCCAAGCCAAATATTTTTCTCGGTCTTCATACCCCGGAAAATCAAAGGAATAAGCCACACCTGTTTCCCAATCAACACGCACCGTCATCCCCGGCTGCCAGCGCGACGGCGCGATGTAACAACACCCTCCTCCCCCGCCCTGATACGGCCCGATAATGTCGATCCCCGACCGACCATCAACGCTGAAACGGTTGATGGCCCAGTGGGTGTGATTGATGGCTTCAAGCGTGCTGGCCTGGGCACTTTGCGCGAGTAAAGTTCCTACCAGGGCGCCGAGCATGGCGATGCGGTAATGACCATTCGAGAGTTTGGGCATGAGGTTCATTTCCTGGCTTCGCTGGAATGGAGTGCGCAGGCGCTGTGCAACCTGTCGAAAGGTCTCTGAAGGTGAGCGATAACGCAGGGATCGTGCTTCACGATTGCGAACCCACAGCCTTTGGCGGCAGTGGTCAAGGAGACGGGCAGTAGATTGTTCAAGTTCAGACTTCCCTGGCCTGGAGGGGCGTGCAGGGCGGCATCATTTCCACCCCCGTTCCAACGCTCGATAGCTTTCAAGAAGCTGAGGTGCGCTGAAATAGGATGCTTCCGGCATGCACGTAGGACGCGTCGCGGATCCTGGTGTGCTGGATCTGTAGGAATTTTTGCGGCGGCGTTGGTGCGGGCGAGTAGAGAGTTGTTTGATCTCTATATAAAGCTTTTGGGCGTGCAAATTTTTGCGTGTTTAAAAGCCTGCCAGGTTACTTCATGAAAGCCACACGACCTTGCGTCGTTGCCTACGGTTACGCCAGAATCCGCCGGCTTGTGCGCCTTGGGGCCGCTCGGTAACTTGATTCGCGTCACTGGTTGTCAGTGATCGGGTTTAGTCGCCCGTCTTATCCTCCTGAAACGGTTGCACAAGTGTCCTTCAGTCTGGCATTCGCCTGTACTTATGGTAGCTGTGCGCATGGCGCCTTCGGGCGCGCCGGATTTAGGTGGGTGTCCGGTCGACTAACTTGCGCACAGCTGCCTCCCTTCCGTTTAGTCGCGCGACGGGTTGCCGAATTACTTTGAGGTATACCCCCTATGTTCAAACCGACACCAAACCCGCCGGAAACTGATCCGGAAAGCCCCTTAGAATCCCTCGATTCAACTAAACCCCAAGAATTCTCCGAACGCATCCCCTCCGCCGCCGACATTCAGGCTACCCCGCGCAAACTGTGCACCCTGTTCATCGTCAACCCTGACCTCGATACCGAAACTCTGCTGGCCCATGCCTGCGAGTCGTTGGCCTCGGCCAATGTCATGACCCTGGATCTGGCGGATCGCACACAGGGGACAAGCCGCAATACGCTGCTTGGCATTGCTCAGGTCATCATGCTGGGGGAGCTGGCGGTGAATCGGGCACTGGATCGGATTGATCCACCTGAGTAACGATCAATCCATGGATTTTTGGCAGGGCAACAATCGCTTTCGCGAGCAGGCTCGCTCCCACAGAAGATCGCATATCCCTTGTGGGAGCGAGCCTGCTCGCGAAGGCGGCATCACTG
>NZ_JBSVWS010000046.1:0-33023 GCF_054071155.1 Pseudomonas sp. SDO5532_S415
CAAGGAGTTTTCCGTTTCGACTGCGCCGGAAGTGGGGCGAATTATAGACACCTGAAATCTGCCGTCAAGCACTGATTTGGTTTTTCTATTAATAAGGTGCAAAAAGGGGGAAACATCGCTTCTTCTATATAGAAGGAGCCACATCCGGACAGTAAGCACTTAGCCACTGCCAATGAAATGCGAGGAAAGAGAGATTGGAGGGTTATGAAAAGGTGGTGTCCCAGGGCAGGTTCGAACTGCCAACCTTCCCCTTAGGAGGGGGATGCTCTATCCAATTGAGCTACTGAGACACAAATTGCCCGCGAGAATACGCAGAGCGATAGACGGCGTGCATGTTAACGGGCAAGCCCACCTTTGTCATGTCATCCGTGGGCTTTTTAAGTGTAGGAGGATGCTTCAGAAGACGACGAAGTTTTACCTGGCAAATCACGAGGCGACTCATGACACCTTCCTCACGCCAGCGGAAGCGCCGGACAAATACCACTCGACAGCCCCTCCCGGCCAGATCCTGAAGCCCCCTATGACAAAATCCTCTGCCATCCATCCTAAATCGCCCTCACCGCCTATCCATCTCTAGTAAATCGGCCATTTGCCACTATCCTGTAAAGGGTAAGGAACAGTGATCGATTCGTATGACATACCCGTCAGAAATCTTGACGTCGACTGTCAGGCAGAGGACGCAACCGGCGATACGGACCTGGACAGCTTTCCAAACCAGTCCGCATTTCTGATAATTGGTGCTGGCATAACGCCTTTACCCAGTTCAATATTTGTCACAGAATTGACGCCAATGATCTGGCAAGTTTGAGGCATGATGCGCGCCTCTATCAATTCAGGTTGAACATTTGGCCATAGCGCTTGTCGTATCAGACATCCTGCGGCCAATCCCGAGAACCGCTCCCCTGAACTAACCGGTTAAATATATGCGCCCATTGAAACAGGCAATTTATTCCAGCCGTACGGCTGACAAGTTCGTCGTACGTCTGCCAGACGGAATGCGTGAACGCATTGCCGAGGTGGCTCGCAATCATCACCGCAGCATGAACTCCGAAATCATCGCGCGCCTTGAGCAGAGCCTTATTCAGGAAGGTGCGCTGGGCGAAGAACTAAGCATGCGCCTGGACAGCCCAGAGCTTTCATTGCACGAACGCGAATTGCTGCAACGCTTCCGCCAACTCTCCCACCGCCAGCAAAACGCACTCGTCTCACTCATTGCCCATGATGCCGAGATGGCCACTGACGCCTCCTGACTCACATTGAAAGCTCAAGCCAGCCTGATCGCTGGCTTTTTTTTGCCTGAAATTCAGGCAAAAAAAAGCCCGCTGGGTAGCGGGCCTTACTGGAATAAAACTCAGAGCAGGAAGATCGTGGCCAGCCCAAGGAAAATAAAGAACCCACCACTATCTGTCATGGCCGTGATCATCACACTGGCCCCCATTGCCGGATCGCGCCCAAGCCGCGCGAGCGTCATCGGAATCAAAACGCCCATCAACGCAGCAAGCAACAAGTTGAGCGTCATGGCAGCAGTCATCACCACCCCCAACGACCAGCTGCCATAAAGCAGGTAAGCAACAACCCCGATCACACCACCCCAGATCACACCATTGATCAGCGCTACCGCCAACTCCTTACGCATGAGTCGCGAAGTATTACCGGTGCTGACCTGGTCCAGCGCCATGGCCCGAACGATCATGGTGATGGTCTGATTACCGGAATTGCCACCAATGCCCGCAACGATCGGCATCAGCGCGGCAAGCGCCACGAGCTTTTCGATGGAACCTTCAAACAGGCCAATCACCCGAGATGCGACGAATGCAGTGATCAAGTTCACCGCCAGCCAGGCCCAACGGTTGCGCAACGACTTCCAGACCGATGCAAAAATATCTTCTTCTTCACGCAGACCCGCCATGTTGAGAACTTCGTTTTCGCTCTCTTCACGAATCAGGTCGACCATCTCATCGATAGTCAAACGACCAATCAGCTTGCCGTTTTTATCGACCACAGGTGCGGAAATCAGGTCGTAGCGCTCGAACGCCTGGGCGGCATCGTAGGCTTCTTCGTCCGGATGAAAACTCACCGGATCACTGGCCATGACTTCAGAAACCTGCTTTTCCGGATCGTTGACCAATAAACGCTTGATCGGCAGAACGCCCTTGAGGACGCCGTCATAGTCGACCACGAACAGTTTGTCTGTATGACCTGGCAGCTCCTTGAGACGCCGCAGGTAACGCAGAACCACTTCGAGACTGACATCCTCGCGGATGGTCACCATCTCGAAGTCCATCAATGCACCGACCTGCTCCTCGTCGTAAGACAACGCAGACCGCACGCGCTCGCGCTGCTGGGCATCGAGGGTTTCCATCAGCTCGTGGACGACATCTCGCGGCAGCTCGGAAGCCAGGTCAGCAAGTTCATCGGCATCCATGTCCTTGGCGGCAGCCAGGAGCTCATGATCGTCCATGTCGGCGATCAGGGTTTCACGGACCGAGTCGGATACTTCGAGAAGGATGTCGCCGTCGCGATCAGCCTTGACCAATTGCCAGAGCGTCAGACGATCGTCCAGCGGCAAGGCTTCAAGGATATAGGCGACGTCGGCGGAGTGCAGGTCGTCGAGCTTGCGCTGCAATTCGACGAGGTTCTGCCGGTGAACCAGGTTTTCGACCCGATCGTGATGCGGGCCTTCCTGGCGGTGGGTCAGGTCTTCAACCACTCGCTGACGCTGCAACAGCTCAACAACCTGAGCGAGGCGGTCCTGCAAGCTTTCCTGTGTTTTCTTTACTTCAACTTCAGACATAGGCGAACTCCACTCCCAGCAGTGGAACACGCCGGAAGGATCAATCAGTCAATTCATGATTGGAAAAACGTTTTACTGAGTAACTACTGGGTAAGTCCATGGAGGTATTCCACAAGCCCCGGCGGGGCTGACGGGCGCAATGATACACCGCCTGACGGTTTTAAATGTTAAAAAATCGCGGCTGAAACAAGCGCTTGCAAGACAAACCTGAGCGCCATCCTGATCCTTGAAACTGCGACGACTTATCCTGAAAAGAAAACACACCGCAGCGGAAAAATGTGGCGACTACGCTTGAGAACAACGTCATGGAGGACGCCCGATGCCACCGAGCGCACACTATTCTTTACTCATCAGCCTGCTCTGCTCGCCCTTGGCACTTGCCACGACCATTCACCGATGCGAGGCGGACAACGGGCACATCACCTTTACCACGCTGAGCTGCACGACAGGCGAAAGCTTTTCGCTCCAGGATGTCCGCACACCCACACCCGCTGGCGCAGTGACAGCTCTAATGCCTGAAACCGAGCGTGGCGATACACCCGGCACTAAAATCCAGAGAAGAGTTCCAACTGTCGTCGGCAAGGCCCAAGACAAATGCGGAAATCTGATCAGCGCGAAAGAGCGGCGGGAAGCAATCATCAATCAGCGGATTATCGCGGGCATGACTCAGCGAGACGTCGAAAGCGCTCTCGGCAAGCCAGACAAGATCAGTATTCGGAACTCGAGCACACGCTATCGCTACGAAAACAAACGAGGCCGTGGCGCGAACATTGAATTCGATGAGAACGGATGCACGAAAGGAAAAGCCAAATCCCAGACGGCAAAAAGCCCGCATTAAATGCGGGCTTTCTGTTGTATGGTGCACTCGACAGGATTCGAACCTGTGACCGCTCGGTTCGTAGCCGAGTACTCTATCCAGCTGAGCTACGAGTGCATTTGTTGCCGCGCATTATAGGCCGTTCAATCTGTTTGTAAAGCGCTTTTTTCTAGTAATTTCAACAACTTACCGAAGAAGCCAGATTACAACGTACTACGCAAATAATGGCGGAGAACGGGGGATTCGAACCCCCGACACCCTTGTGAGGTGTACTCCCTTAGCAGGGGAGCGCCTTCGGCCACTCGGCCAGCTCTCCGCAACACGGGGCGTATATTAACCAGCTTCTTCCCCGTTTGCAAACATAAAAAACGATAAAAATTAATGGCTTGGTTCTTCGTCCTTCTCTTTCTTGATGCGCAGGTAAATTTCCTCACGGTGGACAGCCACCTCTTTAGGCGCATTCACACCAATACGCACCTGATTTCCTTTGACGCCGAGCACGGTCACGGTGATTTCGCCATCACCAATAATCAGGCTTTCTGCGCACCGACGAGTCAGAATCAACATACCTTTCTCCTCACGCCTTACATTTCAGGGACAACAGTCTGCAAAAAAAAGGCACTCGACCTACAACCAAAGCGGTCGCGGCCTACATGCCTGAGTATTGACTAGCGCGAGCAAAAGAACAGCCTCGGGGTCACGCCATTCAAAAAAACAAAGGGCGCGGTCAGACCGCGCCCTTTGGTGAACGCATCACTCGCCCTGGCGGACCGGTGCGTCCAGATCGAAAGCCGTGTGCAGGGCGCGCACAGCCAGTTCCAGGTACTTCTCTTCGATCACTACGGAAACCTTGATTTCCGAAGTCGAGATCATCTGGATGTTGATGCTTTCCTTGGCCAGGGATTCGAACATGCGGCTGGCTACGCCTGCGTGAGAGCGCATGCCAACGCCGACGATCGACACCTTGGCGATCTTGGTGTCGCCAACGACTTCACGGGCACCGATCTCACGAGCGGTGTTTTCCAGCACGCCTTGTGCCGCCTGATAGTCATTGCGGTGCACCGTGAAGGTGAAGTCGGTGGTGTTATCGTGCGCGACGTTCTGCACGATCATATCGACTTCGATGTTCGCGGCGCTGATAGGGCCGAGAATCTTGAACGCAACGCCCGGGGTGTCTGGCACGCCACGGATGGTCAGCTTGGCTTCATCGCGATTGAAAGCGATGCCGGAAATGATCGGCTGTTCCATGGTTTCCTCTTCATCAATAGTAATGAGGGTGCCCGGACCCTCCTTGAAGCTGTGCAATACGCGCAGCGGAACGTTGTACTTGCCGGCGAATTCCACCGCACGGATCTGCAACACCTTGGAACCGAGGCTGGCCATTTCCAGCATCTCTTCGAAGGTGATCTTGTCCAGGCGTTGAGCCACGGACACCACGCGCGGGTCGGTGGTGTAGACACCGTCGACGTCGGTGTAGATCTGGCACTCGTCAGCCTTCAGGGCTGCCGCCAGGGCTACGCCGGTGGTGTCGGAACCGCCACGACCGAGCGTGGTGATGTTGCCGTGTTCGTCGACGCCCTGGAAACCGGCGACAACCACCACGCGACCGGCCTTCAGGTCGCCGCGAATCTTCTGGTCATCAATCTGCAAGATACGCGCTTTATTGTGCGCGCTATCCGTCAGAATCCGTACCTGATTGCCGGTGTAGGACACCGCGGGCACACCACGCTTCATCAGCGCCATGGCCAACAGGGCAATCGTCACCTGCTCACCGGTGGACACGATCACATCCAGTTCACGAGGAACCGGTTGGCCGTCGCCACTGATTTGCTTGGCCAGATCGATCAGACGGTTGGTTTCGCCGCTCATTGCAGACAGCACAACCACCAGGTCATCGCCGGCATCGCGGAATTTCTTAACCTTGTCGGCGACCTGCTCGATTCTCTCGACAGTGCCGACCGAGGTGCCTCCAAATTTCTGTACGATCAAAGCCATTTCAAAGCCGCCTCTGCCCATGAAGGGCGCCCAAATAATCACTCAAACAGCGTACCGGCCCGCCACTAGACTGCGGGCCGGACACCCTGCCTTATAAACCCTGCTCTACAAATGGAACGGTCAGCGCCAGTGCTGCATCCAGTGCGCCAGCGTCGGTACCGCCGCCCTGCGCCATGTCTGGACGACCACCACCCTTCCCGCCCACTGCCGCAGCGGCTTGCTTCATCAAATCACCGGCTTTGAGTTGGCCAGTCAGGTCTTTGGTTACGCCTGCAACCAGAACGACCTTTTCCTCATGGACACTGCCGAGCAGGATCACTGCGCGACCGAGTTTGTTTTTCAGCTGATCGACCAGCCCCAGCAGCGCCTTGCCGTCCTGGCCGTCCAGACGCACGGCCAACACTTTCACGCCCTTGACGTCCTGCGCTTGCGCCGACAGATCGTCACCGGCCGCGCTGGCCGCCTTGGCTTGCAACTGCTCGAGTTGCTTCTCCAGCAGACGGTTGCGCTCCAGCACAGCCGACAGCTTGTCGATCAGGTTGTCGCGGCTGCCCTTGACCAGGTTGGCCGCTTCCTTGAGTTGTTCTTCAGCCGCATTCAAGTAGGCCAGTGCCGCAGCACCGGTAACTGCCTCGATACGACGCACACCAGAGGCCACACCGCCTTCGCTGATGATTTTCAGCAGGCCGATGTCGCCGGTACGGCTGGCGTGGATACCACCGCACAGTTCAACGGAGAAATCCCCGCCCATGCTCAGCACGCGCACGCTGTCGCCGTACTTCTCACCGAACAGCGCCATGGCGCCTTTCTGTTTGGCGGTTTCGATATCGGTTTCTTCGGTTTCAACAGCGGAGTTCTTGCGAATCTCGGCGTTGACGATCTCTTCCAGGGCCTTCAGTTGCTCAGGCTTGACGGCTTCAAAGTGGCTGAAGTCGAAGCGCAGGCGCTGACTGTCAACCAGCGAGCCTTTCTGCTGAACGTGATCGCCCAGCACCTGACGCAACGCGGCGTGCAGCAAGTGAGTGGCCGAGTGGTTCAGCGAAGTAGCGTGACGCACCTCTGCTTCGACATGGGTATCCACTGGCGCGCCAACGATCAGACTGCCCGAAGCCTGTACGCCATGGTGCAGGAACGCGCCCCCAGTCTTGGTGGTGTCGCGCACATCGAAACGCGAAGTACCGGCCTGCAGATAACCACAGTCGCCAACCTGTCCGCCGGATTCGGCATAGAACGGAGTCTGGTTCAACACCACGACGCCCTCTTCGCCTTCACTTAATACGTCGACCGACTGCCCGTCTTTATAGAGAGCAACGACTTTCGCCGAACCTTTGGTCGCGTGGTAACCGGTGAATTCGGTGTCGACGTCGACCTTGACCAGGCTGTTGTAGTCCATGCCGAAGGAACTGGCCGAACGTGCACGGACGCGCTGGGCTTCCATTTCGCGCTCAAAACCTGCTTCGTCGATGGTCAGGCTGCGCTCACGGGCGATGTCACCGGTCAGGTCCATCGGGAAACCGTAGGTGTCGTAGAGCTTGAACACGACATCGCCCGGCACCACGTCACCTTTGAGCTCGGCCAGATCCTGCTCGAGGATTTTCAGGCCCTGTTCCAGGGTCTTGGCGAATTGCTCTTCTTCGGCTTTCAGTACACGCTCGATGTGTGCCTGCTGGGACTTCAGCTCAGGGAAGGCTTCGCCCATCTCGGCGACCAACGCCGCGACGATCTGGTAGAAGAAGCTGCCCTTGGCGCCCAGCTTGTTGCCATGACGGCAAGCGCGACGAATGATCCGGCGCAGCACGTAGCCACGGCCTTCATTGGACGGCAGCACGCCGTCGGCAATCAGGAAACCGCAGGAGCGAATGTGGTCAGCCACGACTTTCAGGGAAGCCTGGGCGTCATTGGTGCAACCGATGGCCTTGGCCGATGCGTTCAGCAGGCTCTGGAACAGGTCGATCTCATAGTTCGAGTGAACGTGCTGCAGCACGGCACTGATCCGCTCCAGGCCCATGCCGGTATCCACCGACGGTGCTGGCAGCGGGTGCAGCACGCCGTCGGCGGTGCGGTTGAACTGCATGAACACGTTGTTCCAGATTTCGATGTAACGGTCACCGTCTTCTTCCGGCGAGCCTGGTGGGCCACCCCAGATGTCGGCGCCGTGATCGTAGAAAATCTCGGTGCAAGGACCGCACGGGCCGGTATCGCCCATGGTCCAGAAGTTGTCGGAAGCGTACGGCGCACCCTTGTTGTCGCCGATGCGAACCATGCGCTCGGCCGGAACGCCGATTTCCTTGGTCCAGATGTCATACGCCTCGTCATCGCTGGCGTAGACGGTGACCCAGAGCTTTTCCTTCGGCAGGTTCAGCCACTTCTCGGAGGTCAGGAAGTTCCAGGCGTAGGTGATTGCATCACGCTTGAAGTAATCACCGAAGCTGAAGTTACCCAGCATTTCGAAGAAAGTGTGGTGACGAGCGGTATAACCGACGTTTTCCAGGTCGTTGTGCTTGCCGCCGGCGCGCACGCATTTCTGGCTGCTGACGGCGCGGGTGTACGCGCGCTTTTCCTGGCCCAGGAAGCAGTCCTTGAACTGGTTCATCCCCGCGTTGGTGAACAGCAGGGTTGGGTCGTTGCCCGGAATCAAAGAGCTGGAGGCTACACGGGTGTGGCCTTGCTCTTCGAAGAAGCGAAGGAAGGCTTCACGGATTTCTGCGCTTTTCATTAGGTTCTTCCACGGAGGCTGCGGCCAAAGGCCTGTTCGAAACGTCAACAGACGAAACGACGGCAAAGGGCCGCATTATATCGGCCCTGCGCGCGGGGTACAGCGTGTTTATACGATAGAAACGGTCAATTGGACTGCTAACGCTATCACTTACGGGAAAAGTCGACGAATGTCGCGACGACCTGCTCGATTTGCCCAGCGCTGACGTCCATGTGCGTGACCATCCGCAAGCGTGCGGCAGCGCTGAGCTTGACCCCGCGTTCGGCGGCAAACGCCTTGATCGCCTCGGCACGGTCACCCATGTTCACGTAAACCATGTTGGTCTGTACCGGCTCGACCTCATAACCCGCCGCGCGCAGGCCTTCGGCCAGCGATTGGGCGTTGGCGTGGTCGACAGCCAGCCGCTGGACGTTGTTATCCAAGGCATACAAGCCTGCCGCCGCCAGAATCCCGGCCTGGCGCATGCCGCCGCCAACCATCTTGCGCAAGCGCCGCGCCTTGGCGATCAACTGCGCCGAACCGCACAACACCGAACCGACCGGCGCGCCCAGGCCTTTGGACAGGCAGACCGAGACGGAATCGAAATGCTGGGCGATCTCCCGGGCATCGACACCCAGCTTGACCGCCGCGTTATACAGCCGGGCACCGTCCAGATGCAGCTGTAACCCGTGTTCACGGGTAAAGCTGCGGGCTCGGGCCAGGTAATCCAGGGGCAGGACCTTGCCCTGCATGGTGTTTTCCAGCGCCAGCAGGCGGGTGCGGGCGAAGTGGAAGTCGTCCGGTTTGATCGCGGCGGCAACCTGCGCCAGGTCCAGCGAACCATCGGCCTGCACTTCCAGCGGTTGCGGCTGGATCGAACCCAGCACTGCCGCCCCACCCCCTTCGTACTTATAGGTATGGGCTTGTTGGCCGACGATGTACTCATCACCGCGCTCGCAATGGGCCATCAATCCCAGCAGATTGCTCATGGTGCCGGTCGGGACAAACAGTGCCGCGGCAAAACCCAGGCGTTTTGCCAACTCGGCTTCCAGACGATTGACTGTCGGATCTTCGCCATAAACGTCATCCCCGGTGGCCGCTGAGGCCATCGCGTCGAGCATGCCGGCGGTGGGCTGGGTGACTGTGTCGCTGCGAAGATCGATAACGCTCATGAATCTGGCCTCGGTTAGCAGGGGAAAATCCCTTTCAGGTAGGAATTACTGCGGTCACGCCGACGAATAATCAACCCTTGAAGAGCAAAAGGCTTAGTCATTCGACGAAAAAGTCGATAGCAATCATCAGATAGCAGCAATGCACAGGTGCGAAATATGTGTTAAAAACGCTGCGCCGCCCGACGATAGGGCGGCAAAACGTTCTCAGGGCGGGGTGCAACTCCCCACCGGCGGTAATTGCGCGCAATGCGCATAGCCCGCGAGCGCTTGGTGACGGCACGGCTTCGGCGGTGACTGGCGGCAAGGTCAGCAGACCCGGTGTGATCCCGGGGCCGACGGTCATAGTCCGGATGAAGAGAGAACGGGATTGGCGCCGCCAAGGCTCTATGCCAAAGCGCCGTCCGCAGGCACTTGTGCCTGCGCACCCTTAAATCCCATTCGATTCATAACGCCCTGTTTTTCACACAAACAGGAGTCAGAACATGCAACCCACCGCAATCGACAGCAAAAGCAAACACCATCAGGGCGAACGCGTTGCGTTCATCCAGGCCTGCTGGCACAAGGAAATCGTTGACCAGAGCCGTAAAGGCTTCGTCGCGGAAATGATTGCCCAGGGCTATCAGGAATCCGACATCGACTTCTTCGAAGTCGGCGGGGCTTTTGAAATGCCCTTGCATGCCAAGTTGCTGGCCAAGACCGGCCGTTATGCCGGCATTGTCGCGGCAGCCCTGGTGGTGGACGGCGGGATCTACCGTCACGAATTCGTCGCCCAGTCTGTGGTCAGCGGCCTGATGCAGGTTCAGCTGGAAACCGAAGTGCCGGTGTTCTCGGTGTCCCTGACCCCGCACCACTTCCATGCCGGTGAAGAGCACCAGAAGTTCTTCTTCGAGCATTTTGTGCATAAAGGCCAGGAAGCGGCGAAGACCTGTGCAGATACGTTGAGCAAGGTGCGTGCGTTGCGTCGCACTGAGCCGCGTGCGGTAGCCGTCTAACCACCAAAATACCTGTGGGAGCGAGCCTGCTCGCGAAAGCGGTTTAACATTCAACGGTGATGTCGTTTGTTAATCCGTCTTCGCGAGCAGGCTCGCTCCCACATGGGTTCCATGACAAACCTGAGATCGTAATCAGGCCAGGTTTTCGTCAGTGGTCGGCACGATCAGGATGCCGGCGCGCAGGCCGTTCTTCACCTTGGGGTTCGGAAAGATGATCCGGGCGCCCTCTTCCTCGATGATCCAGCGGGTATTGGCGATGTCCTCAGCCAGCAAATAACCCACGTCCAATTCGGAAAAGTTCTCGATGTCCGCCGGCAGGTTCAAGCGGAAGCTGTCGCTGTGCTTGATGATTTCCCGCGCCACGCTGAACAGCTGCAACCCATCAAGCGCTTGTTCAGTCGACTCCGGCTCGGTGCCTTCGATGATCTGTTTGAGGCGGGTTTCCAGCCGGGACACGTTGACACCGTCGTTCTGCCCGAATGGTCGCGCCTTGCCCAGCTCGAGGGTGAAAGACTCGGCGCCGAGCTTGTCGTAGGTGTAGGAACTGAAGACGATGGACGGTTTGTTCTGCAGCAACACCGCTTCCATGCCGGCGGCGCGCAGACGAGCCAGCTCCTGGCGCGAATGCTGGCGGTCTTCTTTCCATGGGTACAGTGCGAACTGCTCGATTTTCGAACCGCGGATCGCGGTGTGCAGGTCGTAGTGCAGGCGCTGGCGATCCGGCAGGCTGAAGAAACTGGCGGCCAGGCGCTCCAGTTCACAGGCGCGCAAGGCTTCGGAGCCGCTGCTTTGTTCGTGACGGCCATTGAACAGCCGATTGACGTCCTGCTCGACGAAACGCTCGCCCTTGCGAATCGCTTCGGGATTGCCGAACAGGAACAGAATGCGTGCGCGCGGCTTCAGATCGCCGCGAGCGATGTCATGCAACAGTCGATCAAGCAATTCGATCGGTGCTGTTTCGTTGCCGTGGATCCCCGCTGACAGCAGCAGATCCAGGCCATTGTCGCGCGCTTCGGGCGGCCGGACTTCCAGCGCGCCCTCGCTCAACCAGCGCATGCGCACGCCTTCGACAGTCAGTTGAGTCTTCTCCGCCGGTTCGCGGCCGGCGAGGGTCAGTTCAAGCAGTTTGCCGAGGGCGAGCATAGAGCGGTTTCCTTAGTGGTCGTGGTTGCAATCCGGGCCGTGAACGTGATCCTCGTCGTCGCCGAGGTCAGCCGGTTCCATCTCCAGTTGCAGACTTACCAGATTAGTCGCCAATGGGCGCAACAGCAGGTTGGCGTATTCGGCGTCACCTTCTTCGACGTCCACGCCGATCAGCAATTGGCCGCGGCCGTCTTGCTGGATCCACAGCTCTTTGCCTTGCCACATGACCGCGACGCGGGTGCAGGAAGTTTCCAGTTGCGTGCCGTCGGTGTCTTCAAGGATCAGCTGCAGTTTGTCGCTCATGTAATTACGCTCTCATTGGAGATGAAGCGACGCGCTGTCGTGCCCAAAAGCGCGCCGTCGATCAATTGATCTGGAATGGATAAACCGCGCCCAGTTTAAGGATTTGCGTCAGTTCATCCAGTGCCGTCCGGCACTCAAGCAGCAATTGCGGGTCCGCAAGATCGTTTTCGGTCATGCGGTCGCGGTAGTGCTTGTTAACCCATTCGGTCAATGTGCCGTACAACGGTGCCGTCATGATAACGCCTTGATTGACCGCCGCCAGTTCGGTTTCGTTGAGCGCGACGCGCAACCTCAGGCAAGCGGGGCCACCGCCGTTCTGCATGCTTTGCTTGAGATCGAAAACTTTCACTTCCCGGATCAGGCCGCCGGAGCTGGTCAAACCCTGCAGATACTGCCAGACACGTTCGTTGCCATGGCATTCTTCCGGGACGATCAACAGCATGGAACCGTCAGGACGCGACAGCAGTTGGCTATTGAACAGGTAGGACCGAACCGCGTCTTCCACGGTTACCGCGGAACGCGGTACGCAGATTGACTGAAATTTCCCACCGACCTTGGCGAGTTTGCTCTGCAGTTCAGCGAGCATCTGTTCGGTCTCGAGGAACGCGTCCTCGTGGTAGAACAACACCTCACCGTTACCCACGGCGATCACGTCATTGTGGAACACACCCTGATCGATCACCGATGGATTCTGCTGGGCATAGACCACACCGTCATCCTTCAAGCCATGCAGACGCGCCACGGCCTGGGACGCTTCCAGGGTCTGGCGGGCCGGGTACTTCTGCGGAGCCGGGTAGCGGTTATCGAACGCACTGCGACCGAACACGAAGAACTCGACACCGGCTTCGCCGTATTCGCGGCAGAAACGGGTGTGGTTGGCCGCGCCTTCGTCACCGAACTGGGCCACGGCCGGCAGGGCCGCGTGGTGCGCGAAGTGTTTCTGGTCGGCGAACATTGCCCCCAGCACGCGGCTGGTGGTCGGGTGTTCGATGCTGCGGTGGTATTTGCAGTTGAGGTTCGCGGCGGTGAAGTGCACGCGGCCATCCGCAGTGTCGGCACTCGGGCTGACGGTGGCGGCGTTGGCAACCCACATACTCGACGCCGAGCAACTGGCGACCAGCAGCGGCATCGCGTCTTTTGCCGCGCGTTCGATCACTTCAGCGTCGGTGCCGCCAAAGCCCAGGCGACGCAGTGCTGCCACGTCCGGGCGCTCCTGTGGCGCCAGCACGCCTTGCTGAAAGCCCATGTCCATCAGTGCTTTCATCTTCGCCAGGCCTTGCAGCGCTGCTTCCTTCGGGTTCGAAGACTGCTGGCTGTTGCTCTGGGATGCGACGTTGCCGTAGGACAGGCCGCCGTAGTTATGGGTCGGCCCCACTAGACCGTCAAAATTGACTTCATAGGATTTCATCAGCGAGGCTCCACGAGAATCTGTTTGTTATAGGCTTCTAGTAACAATTGAGTAAGACCGCGTCGCGGCCTTCGCGAGCAGGCTCGCTCCCACAGGTTGAGTGGTATTCACAGATTTTGTGTACGACTCAAATCCTGTGGGAGCGAGCCTGCTCGCGAATGGGCGCTACGCCATTTTCACGCCAGGCGTGAGGGCCGCGGGCAACACCAGGCTCGGCGTTTCCAGCGAGGCCACTGGATACGCGCAGTAATCCGCCGCGTAGTAGGCACTGGCGCGATGGTTGCCCGAAGCGCCGACGCCGCCGAAAGGCGCGCTGCTCGCAGCACCGGTCAGTTGCTTGTTCCAGTTGACGATACCGGCGCGGCTTTCCAGCCAGAATTGCTGATAGCGCGCCTCGGAATCCGACAGCAGCCCCGCTGCCAGACCGTACTCAGTGTCGTTGGCTTCAGCGATCGCCGCTTCAAAATCAGCGTAGCGGATCACTTGCAGCAACGGGCCGAACAGCTCTTCGTCCGGGCGTTCGGTCACGGCGGTCACGTCGAGAATGCCAGGGGTCAACAATGCGGCCTGAGCCTGAGGTTGAGTCATTTCCAGCAAGGCCAGCGCACCGTTGGCCAACAAATGCTCCTGGGCTTCCATCAATGCTTTGGCCGCGCCAAGGGAAATCACCGAGCCCATGAACGGCGCCGGTTGCTGATCGAAGGCACCGACCGAGAGGGTCGAGCTGACCGCCACCAATCGCGCCAGCAATGCGTCGCCCCACGCGCCTTGCGGCACCAGCAAGCGGCGCGCACAGGTGCAGCGTTGACCGGCAGAAATGAACGCCGACTGAATAATGGTGTAAACAGCAGCATCCACATCGGCGACCTGATCGACCACCAACGGGTTGTTGCCGCCCATCTCCAGCGCGAGGATCTTGTCCGGGCGACCGGCGAATTGATTATGCAGGTGATTGCCGGTGCGGCTGGAACCGGTGAAGAACAGACCGTCGATGCCCGGGTTCGCCGCCAAAGCGATACCGGTTTCGCGGGCGCCTTGCAGCAGGTTCAGCACACCGGCCGGCAAACCGGCCTCGATCCAGCATTTGACCGTCAGCTCGGCGACTTTGGGCGTCAGCTCGCTAGGCTTGAACAGCACGCTGTTACCGGCCAGCAACGCCGGCACGATATGCCCGTTGGGCAAGTGGCCAGGGAAATTGTAGGGACCAAACACCGCTACAACACCATGTGGCTTGTGACGCAATACGGCGGTGGCGTCGCCCAGCGGGCCGCTCTTCTCGCCAGTGCGCTCGCGGTAGCTCTGGACCGAGATTGCAATCTTGTTGACCATGCTGGTGACTTCGGTCGCCGATTCCCACAGGGGCTTGCCGGTTTCCTCACCGATGGTGCGGGCCAGTTCGTCAGCATGGCTCTTCAGTGCAGCGGCAAAGGCCTCCAGCACCGAGATACGCTCTTCCAGGGTCCGGCGAGCCCAACCCGGGAACGCCTGACGCGCCGCTTGCACCGCCGATTCAACCTGAGCGGCCGTGGCGCCTTGACCGGACCACAGCACTTGCTGGGTCACCGGGTTCAGCGACTCAAAGGCTTCGCCCTGACCGGCCAGCCATTCACCTGCAATGTATAGCGACTTCATTATTTCGACTCCCGGGCTGCGGACAACGGAACGGCGCGCACCTGATCGCCGGCGTTGAGTTGAAGACGTTTGGCGGTCAGCGGGTCGACCACCAGCGTGCCGGCGGCGAAGCGTGCGGGTGCGGCAGTGATCCGGCACTCTTCGCGCTTGCGGTTGTGGATAATGAATGGCGTGGCGTCGTCACCCGGCGTGCCGATGGCCAGCACCAGCGCCTGACTGTCGCGTACGGCGCGGATCTTGCCTGTTTCGCACTCGATCGCGGGGCCTGCGTCGAAAATGTCGACGTAGCCTTGATAGCTGAAACCTTCGCTCTTGAGCATCGACAGCGCAGGCTCGGTATCAGGGTGCACCTGACCGATCACGTTGCGCGCATCCGGCGACAGGAAGCAGGTGTACAGCGGGAATTTGGGCATCAGTTCGGCGATGAACGCTTTGTTGCCCACGCCGGTCAGGTAATCGGCCTGGCTGAATTCCATCTTGAAGAAGTGGCGGCCCAGGCTTTCCCAGAACGGCGAACGCCCGGCGTCATCGGACACACCGCGCATCTCGGCGATGATCTTGTTGCCGAACAGTTGCGGGAACTCGGCGATGAACAGCATCCGCGCCTTGGACAGCATGCGGCCGTTAAGGCCACTGCGGAAATCGGCGTGCAGGAACAGCGAGCACAGCTCGGAGTTGCCGGTCAGGTCGTTGGCCAGGAACAGCGTGGGGATTTCGCGATAGATGTTCAGCTCCTGCGAAGCACTCACCGTCAGACCGACGCGGAAGTTGTACCAGGGCTCACGCAGACCAACCGCGCCGGCGATGGCGGAAATGCCCACCACGCGACCGTCGTCATCTTCGAGCACGAACAGGTAGTCCGCATCGCCCCGCCCGGCTTCACCGCGAAAGGTTTTCTCGGCCCAGCCGACCCGATGGGCCAGACGCTCTTCGTTGGCCGGCAAAGTGGTCAGGCCGGTGCCGGTGCTGCGGGCCAGGTCGATCAGAGCGGGTAAATCGCTGCTGCGTACGGGACGAACGATCATGCTATCTCCTCAAACGGGCCGCTTGCGCCACCCGTGAAACTCGCTGCTTTTCAGGCATTTTTTTGAAGCAGGCGTTAAACCGCCACCAGGCGCACGCTCGCACCTTCGCCGACACCCAGGGCTTCGGCCGCTTCCAGGTCCAGGGTCACGGGTTTGCCTGGCGCGTAATCGAGCTCAAGCATGACGGCGCGGTAATCCTGCAACTGCGCGTTGGCCACCAGATACTGTCGACCGACACCTTTGACCGGCTCGCCGATTTTCACCGGCACCACACGGCTCTGGGCGATCGAACGGATCCCCGAGACGCGGGCATGCAAGGTCGGGCCGCCGTCGAAAATATCAATGTAGTGATCGGTCTCGAAGCCTTCGCGCATCAGGATGTCGAAGGTGATTTGTGCCCGCGGGTGCACCTGGCCCATCGCTTCTTGCGCGGAGTCCGGCAGCAGCGGCACGTAGATCGGGTAATGCGGCATCAGTTCGGCCAGGAACGTACGGCTCTTCAGGCCGCACAGACGCTCGGCTTCAGCGTAGTTGAGGTCGAAGAAGTTGCGGCCGATGGCATCCCAGAACGGCGAATCGCCATTTTCATCGCTGTAGCCGACGATCTCGGTCACCACGGAATCGGCAAAGCGCTCCGGATGGCTGGCCACGAACAGCAGGCGTCCACGGGAATTGAGCTCGGCCCAGGGCGACCCCACCAACTCGCGCTGCACGTAGAAACTGGTCAGCAGGCTGTTACCGGTCAGGTCGTGGCACTGGGAGAGCACATGAATCTTGTTATGAATCTTCAGCTCGCGGGAAGCGTGAACGAAGGTTTCATTACGGAAGCTGTAGAACGGCTCGGAATAACCGGCGGAAGCAACGATGGCCGAACAGCCGACCAGTTTGCCGGTGGCGGTGTCCTCGAGGACGAAGAAATAGCTCTCTTCGCCGTTGAAGCTCACCTCGGCGGCGAATGACGCTTCGCTCGCGGCGATCTTGTCGCTCAGGCGTTCAACGTCATCCGGCAAGGAAGTGACACCAATCGGGCTGTCCGCAGCCAGACGCTGTACCTCGCCCAGATCAGCCATTTGCGCGGGGCGCATCACCAGCATGGTGTCACTCCTTAATCTCAGAACTTACAGAAGAAAAATCCCGGGCCATCCCTGAAACAACTCAGAGTCAACTGTGGGAGCTAGCCTGCTGGCGATATCGTCCTGTCAGGCAACAATGATGTTGGCTATCAGGCCCTCATCGCCAGCAGGCTGGCTCCCACACTTTTGATTCAGCCCGAAACAAAAATTTGGTTCGACGCCTGAACGGTCAGGCGTCGAAGGGTCTATCAGGCTTGCGTCAGTTTTGCCGCAGCGCGTTCGAAGCGGTCCAGACCGGCATCGATATCGGCGTCTTCCACCACCAGGCTCGGGGCGAAACGCACCACGTCCGGGCCCGCTTGCAACACCATCAGGCCTTCTTTTTCAGCGGCGTTGAAGATGTCCTTGGCCTTGCCTTTCCAGGCATCGGTCAACACGCATCCGATCAACAGGCCCAGGCCACGCACCTTGGTGAACAGGCCGTACTTCTCGCCGATCTGCTCCAGGCGTGCCTTGAACTTGTCATGCTTGGCGTTGACGCCGGCCAGCACTTCAGGGGTGTTGATCACGTCGATCACCGCTTCGGCAACCGCGCACGCCAGCGGGTTGCCGCCGTAGGTGGTGCCGTGGGTGCCGACGACCAGGTGCTTGGCCAGGTCTTCGGTGGTCAGCATCGCCGCGATCGGGAAACCGCCGCCCAGGCTCTTGGCGCTGGTCAGGATGTCCGGGGTCACGCCGTAATGCTGGTACGCAAACAGTTTGCCGGTACGGCCCATGCCGGTTTGCACTTCGTCGAAAATCAGCAGCGCGTTGTGCGCGGTGCAGAGTTCGCGGGCGCCTTGCAGGTATTCGAGCTCAGCCGGGATCACACCGCTTTCGCCCTGGATCGGCTCCAGCACCACCGCGCAAGTCTTGTCGGAAATGGCGGCTTTCAGCGCGGCCAGGTCGTTGTACGGCACGTGGGTGATACCGGTGATTTTCGGACCAAAACCGTCGGAATACTTCGACTGGCCACCGACGTTCACGGTGAACAGGGTACGACCGTGGAAGCTGTTGAGGGCGGCGATGATTTCGTACTTCTCGCTGCCGAAACGATCGTGGCCGACGCGACGGGCCAGCTTGAAGGCGGCCTCGTTGGCTTCGGCGCCGGAGTTGCAGAAGAACGCACGCTCGGCAAAGGTGGCATCGATCAGCTTATGGGCCAGGCGCAGGGCCGGCTCATTGGTGAACACGTTCGACACGTGCCACAGCTTGTTGGCCTGCTCGGTCAAGGCTCCGACCAGCGCCGGGTGCGCATGGCCCAATACGTTTACGGCAATCCCGCCGGCGAAGTCGATCAGCTCGCGACCGGACTGGTCCCAGACGCGGGAACCGGCGCCACGCACAGGAATGAAGGCGGCAGGCGCGTAGTTGGGAACCATAACCTGGTCGAAATCGGCGCGTTGTACCGCAGCGTGCTCAACGGACATCGGAGTCTCCTGAAGAGAAAACACTCGCCTGAAACTGGCGAGCGATGGGGGGATTGTAAGGACAGTTTTCAGCCCGGCCTTGCCGCCAAGCGACAACTTCTTATAGCGCAAACCCCGGATTTTCCCGGGTTTACGGCAATGCGACATATAGGGTCGCAAAGGCGCAGTTTAACTGTCCGACAGGGTTAGCGGCAGGGTTGCGGGGATTTGATTTGCGCAAACTGCGCCAGCGGTCAGCCGCGCTCGGACGGCACCGACGACAACTCGAACGGACTGCTGCTGCGTCGCTGGTTGCGATCTTCCCGCGGCGTGGCGCCGAAGAAGTTGCGGTAGGCGCTGGAAAAATGCGGCCCCGAGGAAAAGCCGCAAGACAGGCCGATCTGGATGATCGACTTGCTGGTTTGCATCAACATCTGCCGGGCCTTGTTCAGGCGCAACTCCAGGTAGTACTGGCTCGGCACTCGGTTGAGGTATTGCTTGAAGATCCGCTCCAGTTGTCGACGGGACACGCACACATGCTGGGCAATTTCGTCGGTGGTCAGCGGTTCTTCGATGTTGGCTTCCATCAGCAACACGGCCTGGGTGAGCTTCGGATGGCTGGAGCCGAGGCGATTCTGCAATGGAATGCGCTGACGCTCGCCGCCTTCGCGGATGCGCTCGACCACCAGCTCTTCCGACACCGCACCGGCCAGCTCCGCACCGTGATCACGGGCCAACACCGCCAGCAACAGGTCGAGTACCGACATGCCGCCACACGCAGTCAGGCGATCGCGGTCCCAATCGAACAGATGGCTGGTGGCAATGACCTTCGGGAAGCGTTCGGCGAAATCATCCTGCCAGCGCCAGTGCACGGCCGCGCGATAGCCATCGAGCAAGCCGAGTTGCGCCAACGGATAGACACCGGCCGACAGGCCACCGATCACACACCCGGAACGCACCAGTTGCTTCAACGCACTGCTGAGCGCCGGCGCCAAAGTCGTCGGCGGCTCGTCGGCAAGCAGGAACAGTTTCTGGAAGTTTTCGAGCTTGCCGGCCCAGGCTTCGCCGGGCAATTGCCAGGCGCCTTCGGTTGGCGGTTCAGCTTGCAAGAACGACAGTTCGTAGACCACGTCCGGATGCACACGCTGGGCAACACGCAAGGCCTCCTCAGCCAGCGCAAGCGTCAGTGCTTTAGTGCTGGGCCAAATCAGGAAACCAATTCGATGGGCAGTCATGGGTGGGCAATCCGAAACGAAGAACAGTGATGAAGGCATGGGCCAATGCTAGCCCGTAAATGAACACAAATCTCAAAACCAACAGCGATCCCTTGTGGGAGCTGGCTTGCCAGCGATGGCGGTCTGTCTGTGCCAGAGATGCAAACTGAACCACCGCTATCGCTGGCAAGCCAGCTCCCACAGGGATCGGGGGCCGGCCTTGGATTGCGAAGCATGCACTATCGCGGTGCACAACGGCAGTCTTGATTACTTGAGGCTGCCCGAGAGGAATTGCTGCAAGCGCTCGGATTGCGGGTTCACCAGCACTTCACGCGGGTTGCCGCTTTCTTCGACGACACCTTTGTGCAGGAACACCAACTGGTTCGACACTTCACGGGCGAAGCCCATTTCGTGGGTCACCACCACCATGGTCCGGCCTTCCTGGGCCAGGGCCTGCATGACTTTCAGCACGTCGCCGACCAGTTCCGGGTCCAGCGCCGAGGTCGGCTCGTCGAACAGCATCACCTCGGGCTCCATCGCCAGCGCACGGGCAATTGCCACGCGCTGTTGTTCACCACCGGACATGTGGCCCGGGTAAGCGTCCTTGCGATGTGCCACGCCCACCTTGTTCAGGTAGTGCTCGGCTTTCTCGCGGGCTTCTGCCTTGGATACACCGAGTACGTGCACCGGCGCTTCCATGATGTTTTCCAGCGCGGTCATGTGCGACCACAGGTTGAAGTGCTGGAACACCATCGACAGACGCGAACGCATGCGTTGCAGCTGTTTCGGGTCGGCGGCCTTCAGCGCGCCATCCTTGTTCGCCACCAGCTTCAGCTCTTCGTTGTTGAGCAGGATCTTGCCCGCGTGCGGCTGCTCCAGCAGGTTGATGCAGCGCAGGAAGGTACTTTTGCCGGAGCCACTGGAGCCGATGATGCTGATCACATCGCCAGCCGCCGCTTTCAGGGACACGCCCTTGAGCACTTCGTGACTGCCATAGCGTTTATGCAGGTCTTGGACTTCAAGTTTGTACATGCGGTCGGTTCTCACAAAAAGCAGTCAGTCAGTCGTTGAGCAAGCGCCCGTGACGCAGCGCTTCGCGCCCCGCCACCTTGGCCAGCCAGAAACCGGGTTGGGCATAACGCAGCCGTTCAATGGCAAACAGCACCCCGGACGTACCAGCACACACCGTGCTGACCCGATCCGCCAGCGGATCGATCACTTCAAAAATCTCATCACCGGCTTCGATCCACTCGCCGGGGCTACGCAGAAAACTCACCACGCCAGGATGCGGCGCGAACAGCAACTCAGTGCCTTCGAACGGCATGCCCTCGCAAGGCTCATGTGCTGCATTCGGCCAGTCGCCGCTGATCAGGCCTTGCTCGGCGAGGAACGCCAGAATGCCTTCGGCGTGCGCCTCGGTCTCAGCGCGACCGGTGTCGGCCTGACCACCCAGTTCAATGGTAGTCGCCAGGCACGCCAGCGGAATCTGCGCATCCGGGAACAGACGCGACAACCGCAACCACGGCAGCGAACAGGCTTCGTCGAAGGAGCTGCCACCGGAATCTTCCGCCAGCAGGCCGACCTGCACATTCAGGTGCGCAGCCAACGAACGCCACTGCGGCCAGTGCTGCGGCAAGGCGTACATGTGCAGCGCCGCTTCGCAATCGCAGTGCAAATCCAGCACCACATCGGCGGTGCAGGCATGGCTGAGCAAGACACGCTGCATGCCCTGTAATTGGCTGCTGGCCGGTGGCAACGCGGCCAGCACATCGCTCATGGTCTGGCGGATCAAACGGATGTTGGCGTGCGGATCATCGCCCAGATGCCCATCGAGCTCGGCGGCCACTGGCGCACTGAGTTCGACGAAATCGCGGTTGAAATTCTTGCCACTGCCCGCCTCGAAACGCCCCTGATGATTGCCCTGCAGCAGTTGACCGAGGCCCAGCGGGTTGGCCACCGGCACCAGCTCGATCACACCGTTGAGCAAGCCCTGGGCTTCGAGTTCGACCAGGCGCTTTTTCAGCGCCCAGGCCGTGCGCATGCCTGGCAGTTCATCGGCGTGGAGGCTGGCCTGGATGTAGGCCTTGCGCTCGCCACTGCCGAAGCGGAAGACCGAGATCTGGCGCTCGCTGCCCAGGTGGCTCCACGGCAATGCATGATCGATGCGTTCCATATCAGTGCTTCCGCGGGGCCAGGTAGCCCAGCCAGCGGCGCTCGGCCAGCTTGAACAGCTTCACCAGAATGAAGGTCAGGCACAGGTAGAACACGCCGGCGGTGATGTACGCCTCGAACGGCAGGTAGAACTGGGCGTTGACCGTACGCGCGGCACCGGTGATGTCGATCAGGGTCACGATGGACGCCAGACTGGTAGTCTGCAGCATCATGATCACTTCGTTGCTGTACTGCGGCAGCGCGCGACGCAGGGCCGACGGCAGCAGGATGCGCTTGTACATCTTGACCCGCGACATGCCCATGGCCTTGGCCGCTTCGATCTCGCCGTTCGGCGTGGCACGCAGGCTGCCGGCGATGATTTCGGCGGTGTAGGCGCTGGTGTTGATGGCGAACGCCAGGCACGCACAGAAGGTTGCACTGGACAGCCACGGCCAGAGGAAGCTCTCGCGCACGGCCTGGAATTGCGCCAGACCGTAGTAGATCAAGAACAGCTGCACCAGCATCGGCGTGCCGCGGATCACGTAGGTGTAGAGCCACGCGGTCATGTTGACCACGGCGTTTTTCGAGACCCGCATCAAGCCCAGCGGCAGCGCGCACAGCAGGCCGAAGAACAGCGACAGCGCGAGCAGTTTGAGGGTGGTCACCAGGCCGCCGAAGTACAGCGGCAAGGACTCCCAAATGACGTTGTAGTCGAAGATCATAGATCAGCCGCCCTTACGCCTACCGAGTAGCGCTTCTCAAGGTGACGCAATGCCAGCAACGAGACACTGGTGATCACCAGGTACAAAGCCGCCACTGCGAGGAAGAAGGTGAAAGGCTCACGGGTGGCATCGGCCGCCTGCTTGGCCTTGAACATCATGTCTTGCAATCCCACCACCGAAATCAGCGCGGTAGCCTTGGTCAGTACCAGCCAGTTGTTGGTGAAACCCGGAATCGCCAGGCGAATCATCTGCGGCACCAGCACCCGGAAGAACACCTGAAAACTGCTCATGCCGTAAGCCATGCCGGCTTCGGCCTGACCTTTGGGGATCGCCATGAACGCGCCACGGAAGGTTTCCGACAGGTACGCACCGAAGATGAAGCCCAGGGTGCCGATACCGGCGGCCAACGGATTCAGGTCGATGTATTCGTCGTAGCCCAGCATCGGCGCGACGCGGTTGAGCAGGTCCTGGCCGCCATAGAAAATCAGCAGGATCAGCACCAGATCGGGAATGCCGCGGATCACCGTGGAGTACAGATCGCCCAGCCAGGCCAGCCAGCGCACCGGCGACAGACGCAGTGCCACGCCGATCAGACCCAGAACAATGGCCAGGGCCATGGACGACAAGGCGAGCTGAAGCGTCAGCCAAACGCCATCGAGGATGACAGCCCCGTAGCCTTTCAACATGATTCAGGTCCTCGAGAGTTGGGATGAAAAAATGGCGCAAACCGCAGAGACCCTGTTGCTTGCGCCATTTCGGACTTGTCGCCGGACGTGTTACTTGCCGTAGATATCGAAGGCGAAGTATTTGTCCTGGATTTGCTTGTACTTGCCGTTCTCGCGGATGGCAGCGATCGCGGTGTTGATCTTGTCTTTCAACGCGTCACCCTTGCGCACCGCGATACCCACGCCGTCGCCGAAGTATTTGACGTCGGTGAAGGCCGGGCCTACGAACGCGAAGCCTTTGCCAGCGTCGGTTTTCAGGAAGCCGTCATCCAGCAGCGTAGCGTCTGCCACGGTGCCGTCGAGGCGGCCGGCGGCCACGTCCAGATAAATTTCGTTCTGCGAACCGTATGGCTTGATCTCGGCACCCAGCGGAGCCAGGACTTCGCGGGCGAAGCGCTCGTGGATCGAACCACGCTGCACGCCGATGTTCTTGCCTTTGAGCTCGGCCAGGTTGTCGCTGACCTGAGTGCCGGCCTTCATGACCAGACGCGCCGGGGTGTTGTAGTACTTGTTGGTGAAGTCCACGGACTTCTTGCGGTCTTCAGTGATCGACATGGACGACAGGATCGCGTCGATCTTGCGTACTTTGAGTGCCGGGATCAGACCGTCGAACTCTTGCTCGACCCACACGCACTTGACCTTCATCTCTTCGCACAGTGCGTTGCCGATGTCGTAGTCAAAACCAACGATGCTGCCGTCCGGTGCTTTGGAGGCGAACGGAGGATAGGCCGCTTCAATGCCGACTTTCAGAGGTTTTTCGTCGGCGAAGGTTGGCAGGGACAGCACGCAAGACATTGCAAGGGCGCCAAGCAGCACGAGTTTCTTCATCTTGGGACTCCATCGGAAAAGGGCTAAAACGGCAGAGTGAGCGACAGCCCAATATGCGAATGAGTGGAACCGGAAAGCGTTGCTGCGTCCTACATTGCGTGTGCGAAATTTCAACACAGGCAACGACGAGCGAATGATCGGCATTCTAACGACAGGCCCGAAGCCGATATTTCTTCAATGCGACAACTAGTTACAGAAGCACCGAGAAAGCCGTTTGGGCACGTTGACAGCCTTGCAAAATCATGCAAGAGCAAAAGACAGTAAACCGATCTATGTTGCAAATTGCGGGCCTATTATTGGCAAACCCTTCTAATCCGGCAAGCTTGGCGTGGGGTGTTATTTTTCTCGAGGGTTTTTTCAGTCCGCACACAGGTTTTCGCGTTTCCCAATGCCCCGTATCGGCAAGAGCGGTTACACATTGAGTTACTTGAGAACTGACAGGTAACAGTGGGAAAGGGCCTCCAGTGGAAGCCGATAATTATTGGCTGATGTTTATGTGGTGTCTGATCGACTGCCTTCGCGAGCAGGCTCGCTCCCACAGGGGATTTGTGGGGTATGAGAGATTTGTGCTTCAACTCGACCCATGTGGGAGCGAGCCTGCTCGCGAAGAGGCCAGCCCAGACAACACAAAACCCCAGGCAATAAAAAGCCCCATCAGGTGCAACACCTGACAGGGCTTCGATAACGCCGAACGCTACTTACGCAACATTCATCGTCTTGTGGGTATCAATCAAATGCTGCACCACACCCGGATCGGCCAGGGTGGAAATATCCCCCAACCCTTCGTATTCCGCCGTCGCGATCTTGCGCAGAATCCGCCGCATGATTTTGCCCGAGCGAGTCTTCGGTAGCCCCGGCGCCCACTGGATGACATCCGGCGAAGCAATCGGGCCGATCTCTTTACGCACCCAGTTTTTCAGCTCCAGGCGCAATTGCTCGCTGGTTTCTTCGCCAGCGATCAGGGTGACGTAGACATAAATTCCCTGCCCCTTGATGTCGTGCGGCACACCGACCACTGCCGCTTCGGCAACTTTCGGGTGAGCAACCATCGCACTTTCGATCTCGGCGGTGCCCATGCGGTGGCCGGAAACGTTGAGTACGTCATCCACACGACCGGTGATCCAGTAATAACCATCGGCATCACGACGAGCACCGTCACCGGTGAAATACATGCCACGGAAGGTCTTGAAGTACGTATCGACGAAACGGTCGTGGTCGCCGTACAGCGTACGCGCCTGGCCTGGCCACGAATCGAGGATCACCAGATTGCCCTCGGCCTCGCCCTCAATGATGTTGCCCAGGTTGTCCACCAGGGCCGGCACCACGCCGAAGAACGGACGTGCCGCAGAACCCGGCTTGAGGCCATGGGCACCCGGTAGCGGGCTCATCATGTTGCCGCCGGTCTCGGTCTGCCACCAGGTATCGACGATCGGGCAACGGGATTGGCCGACATTCTTGTAGTACCAGTCCCAGGCTTCCGGGTTGATCGGCTCGCCCACCGAACCGAGCAGGCGCAGGCTGCTGCCATCGGCGCCTTCAACAGCGGCAGTACCCGCCGCCATCATCGCGCGGATCGCGGTCGGCGCGGTGTAGAGGATGTTGACCTTGTGCTTGTCGACGATCTTCGCCACACGGGTGATGTCCGGATAGTTCGGCACACCTTCGAACAGCAGCGTGGTTGCGCCATTGGCCAGCGGGCCGTAGACGATGTAACTGTGGCCGGTGACCCAGCCGACGTCGGCGGTGCACCAGTAGATTTCACCCGGGCGGTAGTCGAACACGCGCTCATGGGTCATGGCCGCGTACAACAGATAGCCGCCGGTGGTGTGCTGCACGCCCTTGGGCTTGCCGGTGGAACCGGAGGTGTAAAGGATGAACAGCGCTTCTTCGGCGCCCATCTCTTTTGGCGCGCAAACGGTGCCGGCCACTTTCATCAGGTCTTCGTACCAGATGTCGCGGTGCTGGTTCCACTTGATGTCGCCACCGGTGCGCTGGCACACGATGACTTTCTGGATGCTGCTGGTTTCCGGGTTTGTCAGCGCGTCGTCGACGTTGGCCTTGAGCGGGATCTTCTTGCCGGCACGAATGCCTTCGTCGGCAGTGATCACCACTTTCGAGCGGCAGTCGATGATGCGGCCAGCCAGGGCTTCCGGCGAGAAACCACCGAACACCACCGAGTGAATCGCGCCGATCCGGGTGCAGGCCAGCATGGCGACCACGGCTTCGGGAATCATCGGCATATAGATAGTCACCACATCGCCGCGGTGCACATCCTGGCCACGCAGGGCGTTGGCGAACTTGCAGACTTGTTCATGCAGTTCGCGGTAGGTGATGTGGCGGCTTTCGGAAGGGTCATCCCCTTCCCAAATGATTGCGACTTGATCGCCGCGCTCGGCCAGATGACGGTCGAGGCAGTTGTAGGAAACGTTCAGGGTGCCATCGGCGAACCATTTGATGTCGACATGGTGATCGTCGAAGGAAGTCTGCTTCACCGTGGTGAAAGGCTTGATCCAGTCGAGGCGCTTGGCCTGCTCGCGCCAGAAACCGTCCGGGTTGACGACCGACTGCTGGTACATGGCCTTGTAGGTCGCCTCGTCAGTCAGCGTATTGGCCAGAACCTCGGGACGAACGGGATACAGAGAAGCCGCACTCATCTTTCTTACCTCGGTGGAATAGTTGTTTTTGTATGGCCCCCGTTTTAGCCGGGCCGGCGCCATAGAACCATTCGACGATGGTAGTAACAAGGCCCTACAAAATGTCGTGGATAGCCGTATCGCCGCAGTTCCTGTGGGAGCGAGCCTGCTCGCGAAGTCGTCAACGATAACTCGCCCAGCCTGACACCCCGCGCAGCCCTCAGGTTCATCGCGAGCGAGCTCGCTCCTACAGAAATGGAGGCTATTCAGGGATTGTTACAGGATCTGTCAAAAGTGTTTATCAGAACCACGTCTATATGAACGTATCCCCCGCGCCTAAAATTCGCCTCGCCAACCCGGCAACCTGAGTTAACCCAGTTACAGCCCCCACGAAGGCCGTTAACCCAAACCAAGTAGCGCAGTTCCACACGCAACCCCAAAAAGGTTGCGTGACCCCATTCGACCTTAAAAAGGTAAAAATCAGATGAAAGCTTTATGGGTACTGGCTCTCGGCAGTCTGTGCTTAACCGCCATGGCAGACGAGGTCCAGACTGATGTCGCACAGCAACAACCGCCTATTGAGGATTACACCTACTCAATGCACCTGGACATCGCCAACGTTATTTCCATGAGCGAAGTGCCCAATGTCTGTGAAGTTGTCCCGATGAAAATGGAATACGACGACTCCAAAGGCCAACGCCATATTCTGCGCTACAGCGTCATGGGCAATGGCTGCTCCAGCGGCTGATCAGACTGCACCGGATCGCACCCTTTTCAGCGCAACGCCGAGGGTCGATTTCAGCCCGGCTTCGGTCGGGCTCAGTTGTGTCTGGAGTCATCGAAAAGCGTTTCGAAACACAAGATGTAGTGAAAAAAGGCCTTTTTTGATCACTTCTTGAGCAAATCCGATATCAAGCTTTTTTTCTGAAAAAAAATCTGCACCCGGCAAAGCCCTATAATCCCTAGCTCCGACCGAAAAACCCTGCTCATCGACCGCTCCATGCGCGGATTCGCCCCACCACGGCCGTAAAAATTTCCTTATAATGCCGCCTTAAACGGGCCTGCAATATTCCCTTACAGGGATGACAGCCAGTCTGAAGCCCACGCCGAAGTCCTCACCGACTTTTGCGCCCGTCAGAGGCTCTCAGTACCCGTACAAAATTATGTTTATTTGCCTGCGTGTACCGCTGCAAAAAACGCTATCAACGCGGCCAGTACGGCCGTGTGAAAAACCAGACCATCCATTTTCACACGGGCACACTGGCCCTCACGCAGGAGACGACACGTCATGCTGAGCTGGGACGAATTCGACAAAGAAGACACGGAAGTAGCGGCCAAGAGCGCCAACGCCGGCCACGCCACCGAAGCCAATATGGACCGTCTCGACAGCGCCGGTGGTGCCGCCGCCCTGGAAGCCCGCGCCGTGACCGCCGCTGACTCCGCCGCCGTTGCCCGCGCCAAAGCCGCCCTGGACTCCCTCGACGTCGCCGAAGGCCTCGCCGAACTCGAAGGCGCCTCCGCCCGTGTCGCCGTTGACGAAAAACGCATGATCAACTGCCGCGCCGACCTCAACCAACTCGTGCCCTTCAAGTACGACTGGGCCTGGCAGAAATACCTGGACGGCTGCGCAAACCACTGGATGCCGCAAGAAGTCAACATGACCGCCGACATCGCCCTCTGGAAAAACCCGGAAGGCCTGACCGACGACGAGCGCCGCATCGTGATGCGCAACCTCGGCTTCTTCTCCACCGCCGACTCCCTGGTTGCCAACAACCTGGTCCTGGCCGTGTACCGCCTGATCACCAACCCGGAATGCCGCCAGTACATCCTGCGCCAGGCGTTCGAAGAAGCGATCCACACCCACGCCTACCAGTACTGCATCGAATCGCTGGCCATGGATGAAGGCGAAATCTTCAACATGTACCACGAGATCCCATCGGTCGCGAAAAAAGCCACCTGGGGCCTGAAATACACCCGCTCGATCTCCGATCCGAAGTTCGAAACCGGCACCGTCGAAACCGACAAGGAACTGCTGCGCAACCTGATCGCCTACTACTGCGTTCTGGAAGGCATCTTCTTCTACTGCGGCTTCACCCAAATCCTCTCCATGGGCCGCCGCAACAAAATGACCGGCGTCGCCGAGCAGTTCCAATACATCCTGCGCGACGAATCCATGCACCTGAACTTCGGCATCGACGTGATCAACCAGATCAAAATCGAAAACCCACACCTGTGGGATGCCGAAATGAAGGAAGAAGCCTCGCAGATGATCCTGCAGGGCACTCAACTGGAGATCGAATACGCCCGCGACACCATGCCTCGCGGCGTGCTGGGCATGAACGCGGCGATGATGGAGGACTATCTGAAGTTCATTGCTAACCGTCGTTTGTCGCAGATTGGTTTGAAGGAAGAGTATCCGGGGACTACGAACCCGTTCCCTTGGATGAGCGAGATCATGGACTTGAAGAAAGAGAAGAACTTCTTTGAGACGCGGGTTATTGAGTATCAGACTGGTGGGGCGTTGAGCTGGGATTGATTCCATTACTACAAAGATGCCGAAAGGGACTGTCGCAAGGCAGCCCCTTTTTTATTTCGAGAAACTCAACACTTAATCTTAAAGCATAAAATTCACACGAATAAAGCCACGCCCACATTAAATCAATACATACTAACAAACTGATGAACAGCTAAACTCCCTCCTCCAACATGATTAGCGTCTGGATATGAAGAAAACGCCCCCTCCTTATCTTTTGGCGTGTATTCATCATATGATCCATCTCTCCCAGTGCAACTGACAAAAAATTGCCCCTGGGTATTATTATCCCCCTCATTAGTTACTATTAAAAACTCCTCCTGCCCAAAGCCACTCTTATTGAAGGCCACTAGTGAATTTTTTATTTTAGCGTAGGCTGGACAAACGTCTCGTATATGCTGGTCGCACACCTTGCAACCAAGAGGATTCGCTGACCTCATCTTCTTATTAGGTCCACCGTAGCGAACACACCAAAGAATATTTTCAGCTACGGAAGCGTGAACTTTGCGAGACTGCACAGCCATCCAGATAAGACGCTCAACTTTCCCCCAAATTAAACTGCTACTAAATACGACCCCATGGAATTTATTTTTAGCAGCACTCATGGCCAGCGGTGTTTTTAGAAAAACCTCTATCCAATTGTCGATTGGAAGTACAGTTTCCGCTCCAAAACATTGCTGCGCATAGAGCTGCATGACTTTCGGACTTTGGTAGCTTGACTTTAAACAAGTGTATTGAGCCACGCAGTCCTGCTGAGTTAGTTTTTCAGGACTCCACTGCGAGTTCCTAAGATCATAGTGCATAAGAAGCGAGAGCACCGCCCTTTGAGGCCCACGATTAAAAGCATTATAATTCTCAAAAAGTGACTTTCTTATATCATCATTTTTTGGCGCAAGGTTCATCATTGAAACAAGCACGCTCGTATTCAAATTCTTGAACTGCAATCCAATTTTCTGCTTTGCTTTTAGAAGTTCAAACCGACTATATGAAAAACCACCAACGTTTATTTTCCGAGTATAGTTATTAGCAAAGAATGCAGCAGCACCATTAGCGCCGACTAGAGAGGCATACCGGGGAAAAATTGCGAGTGGATTGTTCGTATTGATAAACTCGCACCACGTCGGCAACAAGTAGAAATCAGCATGAATACCATTGCCTACACTAATTTTTTGACCAAAAGCAGCTGCATAAGAATGCAACTGGATGAGTTCACCCTTCCTCCCGCCATCTGAATTCCAGCTAGCGATAAATCTTGCCAAACCGAAAACCGGATCCCAACACTTCCCAAATGGTAACTTCCCCCCAAACGAACTTGTAACTACCTGTTGCCATAACTCATAAATCACTTGATTTGCCGAATTTAGTGAGCCATTAGCTACAAACGCTCTACTTATATCGCCCTGAGTAACAGGATCATCGAGTCCGAGCCGAGAGCTCGCGGCATTTTCCGCAACTGCGATGAAATGCTTGTTACTCGAATCTGACAGATTTTTGTTTGTTGCAAGCGTTACTCGAATAGTATTACCGGGTCTGATTAGTGATACGCTATACACATAGCCAAAAATCCTATCTCGTTCTCCCGGTCTTTGCCCATCTTTCAGTAATGGATCAAGCTCATGAAAGTAAAGAATTGGAAAGAGAGGAAGATCAGGATCATAAAGGTGTGTTAACGGCAACCATTCCGCTGGAAACCCCTTCACTTCAAAATCATGCAGATGGGTAAGCGCTTCGAATGCCAACTTGAACTCCTTGCTTAGCTATGCGGTTATATTATTCTGCACATGCAAAAACAATCACAAAATCCAGATACATCTCATACAAAAGTCCGCTTCACCAACTCAATAAATTCACCAAGACCAATCAACCAGGCTTTTTGAACATCTGTGTATGTCGCTTTTACTTTTTCTGGCACTACTAGATTCAAGCGATGAGATTGCATCTCCTTAGTCTGATGCTCACTAATAGCCGCTTCCATAGTAATTAAATGTTTTTCGGGAATTCTGTGAGCCTCGGTCAAAACTTGACGCCAGCGATCTTTGCATGTTGTTTTTGCGCCCAGCATAATTAATTTTCCTGCAGGAAATTCAGGATCACGATACTCAGAGAAGCCAGGAAAAATGAAATCAGGCCTAGAGTTATTTTCAGTTGTTAACCCCTTACCTCGCCCCTGTTGAAAGCGCAAATTATGCAACCGAAAAATCTCATCAAGATGGCCTTCGAAAGCGTGACCCACCCTGGATTTCCGACGATTTTGCACACTTAAAGAAAAGTTGATGAATTCATCTACATCATCACCTTCTTCACCGAATCCATTACGAAGTTGCTGCTGAACCAAGTGTCGCTCGTAAATGCGAAAGAGCTTTTCTTCATGCTCCATCCAATCAAGGATGGTCTGATCGGGGTTCCGAAGAGGATCAACCATCTCTTCAATAGATTTTCTTGCATAAACCGAGAATGCGGTGGTCGTTGGAAACGCCTTTCCACCAAACAAATGGATAAGCTGTTCAAGCCAGGTATCATCTCCCTTTTCAACTCGACTTACTTCAACCCCCAAATCTTCCAGCATTAGTCGCAATGGCAGAAGCAGCTGTACAGAATCCAACGTTCCCGAGGTAAAGCTTTCGCCTACATGATCCAGACCAAATAGAAGTCGCAACTGGCTTTCTATCGAACTCCCTGCTGGAGTGAATATCATCAGCAATGTGCCGTCACGCATCTTCGCCACTAGAAGAAAATCGCCCTCATCGAGCAATTCGGTTACTGCATTCGTATTGTAATAGAGGCGAAATTCAGCGCTTCGATGAGGTTGTTTTCGTCTGCAGTCGTACCAAGTGACCATCCCCTCACTGATCTCGGGGGCAACGGACTCATCCGTAAAATAAATTTGCTTGGCGCTGAATCGAAATTCCTCACTTTTGCCGGGAGTACCTAGATACTGCTTGAATCCTGCGGCAGGAAGACCACCAATTTCGTGCTGATGAGAACGACCTGGATCTGCATCCACTGCGCTCAAATACTTGGCAGCTACACCTTCGAAGTAATCACTGATTCGGTCGCTGAACATGCTTTTTCATCTATCTGTAAATGTTCATTACCGTTTATCAGCCACTCAGCTATTAGGTCAATCAGCAAAGAAGATTTTTCTCGCTTCATTGACCTTACCGCGCACTCCCAAACGACAAGAACCCTCCACCCTTGCCCCAATAGGGAAGTCTCATGGGATCGGTCTCTGATCTGATTTTTACCGATTTTCTCCAACCAAAAATCAGGCCGCGTCTGGGGGACTTTGAAATATCGACAGGTGTGTCCATGCCAAAAGCAGCCGTGTACAAACACCACTGCGTTGTATTTTGGTAAGACCAGATCAGGTTTACCGGAGAGATGTTTAACGTGCAAGCGGAAGCGAAAGCCACGTGCATGCAAGGCTTTACGGATTAGAACTTCTGGTTTGGTATTTTTACCCAGAATGCCAGCCATCATTCGAGAGCGTGTTGCCACGTCCACAATATCGACCAAAAAACCATCCCCCATGCAATCGATAGCTACTCCCCTTTGTATACCTTAGGAGCGAGTGCCCTCAAGGCTTGATGTGAGCTATCCGATGCATTCGAGAATGTCGATCGACGCGCCGGAGCGCAAGTGCTCCGGACTTCCTGCTGGAGGGGTGAACTGGTCAAGTAATTCTGGACACCAGTTACGGTTTTCAAGCCGCCAGTTTCT